>CACWJV010000097.1 GCA_902761265.1 Oscillospiraceae bacterium
CCCTTCGATCACACAGCCGCCCGGGAACCGCAAAAACCGGGGGTGCATCTCCTCGAGCATCAGCCCGAGATCCTTGCGCAGCCCGTTGTCGCGGCCCTTGTAGGTGTCTTCCGGAAACAGTGAAATCATGTCGAAGCAGATTTCGCCCCTGCCGATCAGAAGCTGCAGCGAAACGTTTTCGTGCGCCGTGCGGCCGGCGGTCAACACGACATTGTATTTTGTCCAGCCGTTGCCGGCCACACGCACAGTCGCTTCACCGGCAATCTCGCTGCCCACGCACAGCCGCGCGGTCACATCACCGGCATAGGTTTCGCTCTTCGCATAGAACGACAGCTTGTACTTGCTGCCCTGCTCGATCGCCATACCGTCGAGAAAGCCGCGGTTGGCAAGGCCGGCCGGCGCGTCCGCATCGTTTTTGACCGTAACAAAATTCGGGTTATTCTCGTTGAGCGCCTGCTGCGGCTGATCTGTCACAACCTGCAGCGCCGCATCGCCGACCGCCGACCAGCCGTAAAGCTGATCGTCCGCGGCAAACTCGTTGAATTCAAATGAGCGGTTGACCGCCATTTCGGCATAGAGTCCGCCGTCCGCCGCAAAGTTAATATCTTCGAAAAAGATACCAAACAACAACTCCGAGATCTCGTCGATCTCCTCGTCGGCACCAATCGACAACGCATAGTCCGCATCCGCTTCGTTATAGACACCTACGGTGTTTTCTGCCGGACGCGCCGGCTGCACCGGGGCGGTTTTTCCCGCACACAGCGCCGCCAGAAACGCAGTCAGCGCAGCGATCACCTTGCGAAAAAAAACAAGTATGGTGTATTTCATGTGTCTTTCCTCCTGTTGTTTTCTCAAGCTGATTATAATATAGGTGTGGCGGCGGTGTCAATCTTTTTTTAGGGCCAAGGGCCGAGGAAAAAGGGAAGCATCCGACAGCGAACATATGGCGTCTTGAAATGCATCCTGCACGCCGACGGCAATGGCTGTGCCTTTCCGCGCCGCGGCCCTTGACCCTTGGCTCTAGCAAAAAACGACCGGTTGACCGGTCGTTTTTTGTTACAGACTTTTCAGCAGTGCGCCCGCCGTCCGGACCTCCGTCGGAAAATCCAGACACCGCGCCTCAATCGAGCAGCGCGCGCAGCCGGCGCTTTCCAGCGCGGCAACGAAGCCGGCGTAGTCGAACTCGGTTTTGTCTTTCGGGAATGTGCGCTTGTGTTCCGCAACAGCCGGCCGCGGATTGGAGATATGGCCGTGGGCGATACAGCCTTTCAGGCGGCGGATGTCGTCGTTGGTATCGCCCGCAAGCTGCATATGATATACGTCCGCAAGACAGGAAATATGCTTGCTGCCGGCAAACGATGCGAGCATCACGCCCTCATTGAGCGTATGGATGATATTGGTTTCCTGATGATTGAGCGGCTCCACGGCAACCGTGATGTCATATTTTTCGGCAAGCGGCGCCACCACATCGCGCAAAAACAACCCGAGCTGGCGCACGCCGTCGCCATAGGATACGTCGTCGGGCAGACGCCGGGCGCCGCTGGAGCCGAACGACACCACCTGCAACCCCCATTGCTTACCACGGCGAAAGCCGGTCTCGATAAAATCACGCATCTCCTGCCGTTTGTAATCCGTGCCGATGATCTTCATCGCGCCCGGTAAAAAGCAGTTGGCCGCTTCGCAGCGGATATCGTTGTCCTGCAGCGCCTTGGCAAACGCCGCGCGCTGTGCTTCGCTGTCCAGCACGATCGATTGGAAGCCGCACTCCACATAGTCAAACCCGGCGTCCTTTGCCAGTTTGATCTGCTGCGGCCGGTCAACGCCGAAGCATACACCGTATTTCATAATAAACCTCCCTTGGGTCAAATTGTGAACGATACAAAATCGGATCAGTCGTTATAAATCTCCGCGTAGCGCGCCTGTCGCTGACTGAATGTGCCGTCCGGCAAAAAATCCAAAACGGTATACCCCTGCAACCATTCGCTTTCGGGTGCGCCGCGGCGGCCCAGACCGTAGGCGCCGTAGCCCGACGGTTGGATATAGCTGAGCAAAATGCCGTCATATTCCACGCCGAAGTTGTTCAGATGGTCGTGGCCGCTGAAGACCGCCTGTGTCACGCCGGTTTCTTTGATCGCGTCAAACAATCCGTTTTCATAGCAGGTCGAGCAGATGTTTTCGCGCTTGTCGCCGTAAAGGAACGGTTTGGTTTCGATCGCCTTGTCAAACGCGGGCAGCGGAATATGCTGCAGCAGAATGGACTTGTAATCGCCGTCAGTCTCTTTGAGCGCCGCCGCTTTTTGGCGGTACCATTGGATCTGGTTTTCGTGGGCGCCGTCATAGGGCGACTTGTCGGCAAAGATCGTTTTGCTGCCGCGGATGTCGTCGCCGATCTCGTCAAACGTGTCCAAACAGAAGATCGTCTGCATCTGTCTGCCGTCGGAGCCAAGCAGGCGGATGGCATAGTTGCAGTCGCCGTCGATACCTTCGGGGCCCTTGCGCATCACGCAGTGGGCATAGGACGAAAAGATATCCACCATCTCGCTGCGCGAAACGGAATACGGGTTGTCGCCCTCATGGTTGCCGAGCACACCGCCCCAATAGACGCCGAGCTGCTCGAAGATCTGCGCGTACTGGTTGGCGCGCTTTTTGTTGAGGCCGCTCGTCACGTTGTCGCCGCCGACAAGCACCAGATCGGGCTGCTCGTTTCGGATCGCGTCGATCATGCGTTCCACGGTTTTGTACCCTGTTTTGTTATTGCCGTCCAGATGCTGATCGGTAAACATCAAAACCCTGAACGCGCCTGCGTCGCCCTTTTGCAACGTGACCGTATCGTCGCTTTCCGACACAATCGCAACCGTCCCGTGCTCGACCGGTTTGATTTCTTTGATGGGATAGTTCAGCGCGCGCGGCAGTTTGCTGCAAACAATGACGCCGGCAACGGCCGCCGCAACCAGCACCGCCGCAAGGCAGCACAGCAGGATTTTTTTCTTTTTTGTCATACGATTCCTTCCTTTCCTGTTTCTCCTGCTTTCATTATATCGAACAATTGAAAAAAAGCAATTATTTTTTCTGATTTTTTTATGTGCGGAATTGACTTTCCGCCTTTTCAATATATAATAAAGGCAGAAGTCTTTTTGCGGAGGTGATCGGATGACCGACCCCGTATTGCAGCGCCCCGACGCGTTTTGTCCGTGCCTGCGCTTTTGCGTGTGCTCCGATCTGCATATCAAGGAAGCGGACGACGAACATGTGAACCGCCTGCGGCAGCTCATGCGCACCGCTTATCAAATCGCAGAGGCCGACGCTCTTTATCAAAAGCTCGACGCGTTTTTATTTGCCGGCGATCTGACCGACCACGGCAAGCCGGCGCAGTTTCGCGCGTTTTGGGACACAGTGCAAAGCGAACGGCAGCCCGGCACACAGGTGCTCGCCTGCATTCCGCGCTACCACGACAACTGGGAATTCGGCAAAGGCGGTAAAAAAACCGGTTTGGGCCATTTCCGCGCGATCACCGGGCTTTCGACCGACACCCATCTGCAGATCGGGCCGTTTCATTTCATCGCCGTTTCCACCAGCGAAAAGGATTGCTACTACGACAGAAAGCAAAAACGGTGGCTGAAACAAGCGTTGAAAGACGCCGCAAAGGACAACCCGGACGCGCCGGTCTTTTTCATGCAGCACGAGCATGCAAGAAACACGGTCTACGGCAGCAGCGCGTTTGACGGCTGGGGACTGACCCATTTCAGCCGCATCTTCCGCAAATATCCGAACCTCGTGCATTTTTCGGGACACTCCCACTATCCGCTCAACGACCCGCGCTCGATCTTTCAAAAGGATTTCACCGCCGTCGGCACCGGCGCGCTGAGCTACGCGGAATTCACCGTGGGCGCCCGGCGCACCGTGCATCCGCCCGCGTGCGAATCGATTGCGCAGGGCTGGATGGTGGAGGTCGACAGCGGCAACACGGTCGTGCTGCGCGGCTATGACTTTTTGTCCGGCGCGCTGCTTTGCACCTATGTGCTGCGGTTTCCGGCAAATAAACAAGCGTTTCCGTTTACCCCCGAACGGCAAAAGGCGCGTTCGTCGCCGCCGGTCTTCCCGGCGGATGCCGCGCTGCGCACAGACCGCACCGCGGACGGCTATTCGCTCATCTGCCCGGCCGCGCAAAGCGGCGACGCGTTTCCCGTGTTCCGCTATGTAGCCGAAGGGTTTGACGAAAACGGCCGTCTTCTTTGCAGCGCGGACACGCTGCACGAATACTGGTTCGCCCACGAAAAAGCGACCTACACGATCTCTCTGCCGGCAGCGCCCGGTCTCAAATCCGTCGCCGTCCGCGCCGAAAACGCCTATGGAATGGCGTCGGCGCCGATCATAACCACACTTTGATCTGACAAAAGGAGGCATCTTCCATGGCGTCCCTGAAAGAAAAAATCCTGGCGATCAAAAACAACCCGTCCTTCACCGTCAAAGAGCAGCTCGGCTATTCCGGCGGCATCTTCGGCAACACGATGGGGCAGGACTGCGTCTATACCTACTCCAGCAAATTCAACCGCGACTTTCAGATGATCGACGCGGGCAAACTGACGCTGCTGGAAACCGTGTCGGCCGTCTTTTCCTTCCTCATCCCGCCCATCGCCGGCCCGATCCTTGACCGGCCGACCCTGCCGGGCAAGCGCAGTACGGCCAAAACGATTTTGCGCTATACGCCGATTCCGTTTGCGCTGACAAGTCTGCTGCTGTTTGTCGTGCCGTCGGGCAGTCCGCTGATGAACCTGATTTGGGCGTTCATCTTCACCATTTTGTTTGAAACGGTCGACGCGTTTTTCGATATGGCCATGTCGACCATTTCGCTGCGGATGACGACGAACGCGAAGGACCGTAAAAACTTTTACACCATCGCCTCCCTTGCGGGGTCGCTGGGCTCCATGCTGCCCGGCTGGCTGCTGCCGATCGTGGTTGAAAAGTTTTCCGATATCAACGAGCAGAAATGGGCGCACTTTTTTGTTGCGCTGTTCTTCTGCATCCTCGGCGTGTCGGTCATGCACGCGCCGTATTTTACGCTGAACGAAAAGGTGAACGTCACGCCGAAGGAAGGCGAGGAAAAGGTTACGTGGAACCGCAAAAAGATTTCCGCTATTTTGCACAACAAGCCGTTTATGATCGCGATGCTCGCGTCGGTGTTTGAAACAATCCGCAAGGTCACCTATGATTTGCTGCCCGATTTGTACCGCGAAACGTTTGACAACTACGGCATGAAGGCGTTTATCGACATGATCAGCGGTTCGCTGTCGTATGTCGGTCTGTTTCTGGTGCCGATCATCGGCGCGCGCGTTTCCGGCCGGTCGATGCTCGTCGGCGGCCATCTGTATTCCACCGCGTTTTATGCCGCGATCGCCCTGCTCGGCACAAAGTTCAATCTGACCCGCGTGCGCAAATGGCGCTATCTCGTCGGGGTGCTGATCGGTCTGTCGGGTATGCCGAACTCCGGGATGGACGCGGCGCGCAAGATCATTGTGGCCGACTCGACGGACTATATGGAATGGTACAGTGAAAAGCATCTCGGCGAAGCGATTCGTTCCGACGGTATGCTCATTGCGGCACAAAGCATCGTCGGCCAGCTCAACAAGCTGATCCGCGTCAACGTCAAAAATCTGTCGCTGATGGCCATCGGCTATCAAAGCGGCAAAAAGGACGCCGCCGGCAACACGATCAAGGTGGTACAGTCGGATGCCACGCTCAAGGGCATCTACTTTGTGGTGGCGCTGTGCGGCGCCATCGGCAACTTCCTGCCGGCGGTCATGTATTCGCTCGACCGCTTTACCGGCAGACGCAGAGACGAAATTTTACAGGAACTCGACATCATGCGGCAGCGGCTGGCCGCGGAAACATTGGAAACGGTGGGGGAACTGTCATGAAACTGCCCGATCTCTACAACTACGGCACCCTGTTCGCCTATAGCGGACTTGCCGGAGACAACGACTACGGCGACGCGGACTTTGTCGCCATGACGATGCCGCAGCCGATTTCTCTGCGCTTTGACGCCGCGGACCCGGTCACGCTGCATCTGCCCGTGGACAGCGCCCGGATGGACTTCGTTTTGTCCGACGTTTTGCAGTGCCGGCAGGCACTGGTCGTGTTTTACGACAAAGAAACCGTCATCGGCCGCAGCGCCAACCGGCCAAGGCTCTTTGCCGAAAAGGCCAAAGCCGAAACAACGGGCGACTTGCAGCTGCTTTGCGCCAACGGCTATGCCTACGCCCTGCTTTGGCACAACAGCCGCTTTGCCCTTTGCCGCGCCGAATCGGCGGCGGAAGCCACGGAAAAAGCGAAGCTGTCTTTGCAGCGCGACCCGTACGCCCTGCGCGATCAGATCCTCGATTATTACAAAGAAAAGCCGCTTTGCCGCGACGCGAAATATGAAAAGCTCTATTACAAATGTCTGTCGGTCAACCGCGTGAACGTTTACAGCCCGCAAAACGGCTTTACCTGCCGCTACACCACGCCAGACCGGCTGCCGCACAAACACATGTGGCTGTGGGATTCCATGTTCCACGCCATCACCTTTGCGCAGTATGACACGCAGATGGCGAAGGAATCGATCCTCGTTGTTTTGCAAGCCCAAAAGGAAGACGGCTTTTTGCCCCATATGATGAAAAGCCCGACGGTCACATCCGCCATCACCCAGCCGCAGGTCGTCGCCTGGGCGGCGCTGGCGGTCTATCAGGCAACAAAAGACAAACCCTTCCTCTCCTTTTGCGCCGACAAAATCGCCGCGTTTGAAACGTGGTTCCTCAAAAACAGAGATCTCAACGGCAACGGGTTGCTCGAATGGAAAACCGATTACAGCAACGTGCGCTGCCGCTGCGACGAAAGCGGGATGGACAACTCGCCCCGGTTTGATACCACCGAAACGCTCGACGCAATCGACGCCTCGTGCTTTATGGTGCACGACTGCCGGTGTCTCAGTGAGATCTACCGCATCCTCAGCAACGAGCCGGAGGCGGCGCACTTTCAGCAGATTGCGGACGACATGGCGCAGAAAATCAACGAACTGCTGTGGGACGACACGATCGGCGCCTACTGCGACCGCACGCTGTCAGGCGAGCTGACCCATGTTTTGTCGGTCTGTTCGTTTTTGCCGCTGTTTGCCGGCGTTTGCACAAAGGAGCGGGCGGCAAAGCTGGTTGAGCATCTCCGCAACGACGCCACGTTTGCAACGCCGCTGCCGGTAGCGTCGATCTCCCGCAACCATCCCGATTACGGCGCGGACATGTGGCGCGGCTGCGTGTGGCTCAACTTCAACTATTTCACGATTCTCGGCCTGCGGCAATACGGTTTTGCCGACGAAGCCGCGGCGCTGCAAAGCCGCACGCTGCAAAGCGTGGACCGCTGGTTTCGCGAAACCGGCAACGTGTTTGAGTTTTACGATGCGGAAGACCAGACCGCACCGTGGCATCTCAACCGCAAGGGGCCGCAGCCGCCGGTGCCCGATTACCGCATCCGCATGCACGCCATCACCGATTTCAACTGGTCGGCCTGCTTTACGCTGCTGATGATCCAAAATGCATTTCCCGGAGGACCCTATGACGCAAACCGCTGACACGGCAACGAAGTCCGTGTTTTTGCACACCAAAATCGAAAAGAAACAGATTCTCATTTTTTTGACAAACCATTTGCCGCAGCCGTTTCAGGGCTCGGTGCGCTACTGTGTGGAGGGCACCGACGGCCGTGTGCGCGGCGCCATGGCCGACGAAGTGAAAGCGCCGGCGGACAGCACGGTACAGCTCATCTTTTTTGACCGACGTGAGCTGCACGAAAAAAAAGAGCTGCTGCGCATGGAGCTGTATGACGAAACCGGCGTTTTGCTGCAGCGCACGTTTGCCGACGGCCCGGGTCTCCGGCCGCTGAAGCTGCGGGATCCGCAGCTCGCCGTGTCGGTGTTTCTGCGCGCCGGGCGGGTGTTCGCGTCTGTTCACGCCGCGCGGTTTGCCCGGGACGTAACGCTGCACTGCGCGGACTGCGCCTTTTCGGAAAACGGCTTTACGCTGTTTGCGGATGAAACCAAAACCGTGGAGCTGCCGGGAGCCAAAGCGGATTTTGCCGGCGCCGTGACCGCCACCAGCGCGTTTGACAGAAAATGAACCCATAAAAAAGCTGCCCCGAACCGTTTGGTTCGGGGCTTTTCTTCTGTGCGTCAGATGTTCATCGGAAGGGCATCCTTCGGACGTTCAAACAGGCTGTCGCTCGCTGTGGGCGAGAAAGAGGTCACGTCGAACGAAGTAGTCGACGCGCCGGACGAAACCGCCACACGCTTGAGTTCGTCGTTTTGGAAATACAGCTCGGTCACCGAGGTTTTGCCGGTCACGGTTTCCACATCGTAGGTTTTACCGTCAACCGTCTTTGTCGAAACGGTGATCTTGCTCAGATCATCCAGCTCCAGCGCGGACAAAACGTCGATCATAGCCAGCATATCCTCGCTGTCGCCCATCATTGCGGTGCCGTCCATCCAGACATCGTTGAACATGCCGAACAGCGCGTATTCCGGATTTTTCAGCGCAAGCTGTGCCAGCGTTGCCGCCGGAATGGAAAGTTTCAGATAGGTCTTTTCCTCTTTGACGTCTCCGGACGGCTTGAGCACACGGATCTCCGTTGCTGCGTTAATCGTGGTCGTATCGTCCAGCGGCATCGGCATGGTGGCCTTCATGTTTTTGTTGCCGTTCTTGGTTGCGGCCGTAAACGAGAGTTCACCGAATTCCGCGTCTTTCATCTTCATGCCAACCGTATAGGTGCCGCTCTTGAACGCTGCCGCATAATATTCTGCGTTGTAAACAAGGGCGGAAACCGGATCGGAATACGGGCCAAAGACGTCTTTGCCGTCCTGCGTCACATAGGCGCGCACCACAAGCTGCAGCTCCTTGCCGCGCGGCAGTTTGTCGAGCTTTGCGCTCGCGGCGGTAACGGAAGCCACTTTGGTATAGGTTGTGCCGCTGACCGTTGCAACTTCATAGCCGGTCACAGCGTTGACGGGAGACCAGGAAAGGTTGATCACTGCGCCGGTCTTTTTCGCTTCCACGTTGATGACCTTTGCAATATCCTGCGGATTCACAGGCTTGACAGAAACGATCGTCACCGTCACAAGCTCGGAATAATCGCCGAACACCTTTTCCGTGCCGTCCATCACATAGGCGCGCACCGCATACTGATAGGGCGTGTCCTTGTCAAGGCCGTTGATCGTGGCGCTGGTGCCGACGGTGCCGGCAGCCATCTGATAGCTAGTGCCGCCGAGATAACGATAGACCTGATAGCCCACGGCGCCGTTCACAGCGGTCCAGGTGATCGTGACGCTGCTGTCGCTGATCGCCGCCTGCAAACCCGTCACCTTGGCCGGTTTTTCCACAACCGGCGTGGTCGGGGTCGTCGGATTGGTCGGATTCGTCGGGTTCGTCGGATTCGTCGGGTTTGTTGGATCGGTCGGGGTCGTCGGCGTGGTGGGAGTCGTCGGCTGCGTCGGGGTCGTCGGCGTGGTGGGCGTCGTCGGCTGGGTCGGCGTTGTCGGGGTTGCCGGCGTTGCCGCAAGCGTCTTCACCTTGCGCACCTTGGAATACGTGCCGTAATAGTTTTTGCCGTCCACCTTCATATAGGCGCGCACTGCAAAGCGGTAGACCGTGCCGGCATCAAGACCGCGCACGATATAGACAAGCTTTTTGGTCACCTTGACGCGGGTATAGGTCTTGGTTTTGGCGTCGTATCTGTAAACGATGTAGCCCTTTGCGCCCTTGACGGCGTTCCAGGTCAGCTTGACCGCGGTCTTTGTGGTCTTGGCGGCGGTCAGGCCCTTGACTCTGGCGGGCACGATTTTGAACTTCACGGTCTTGCTGCCGGTGTAGCCGGAACCGGCCTTCGCCTTGATCACGATGGACGCCACGCCGATCGCGGTGTTGTTCTTATACGATACGGTATAGTCTCTGCCCTTTTTGAGCGTCTTTTTACCGTAGGTCACCACAAGATCGTTCGGTCTTTTCGCCTTGCCGGTATAGGTCAGCGTTTTGGTGTAGGTCACTTTGGCTTTGGAAATCTTTTTCGCCGCCGTCGCGGTCGTGGTGGTTTTTGCGGCGGCTGCATAGCTGAACGATGCGGCCGGCACCACGGTGCAGACCATCAGAACCGCCATCAGCACGGCAAACAGCCGGGAAAACATGGATTGCTTTTTCATTTGGAAAACTCCTTTCTCAGATCGATGCGATAAAACGTTTGAACGCGGCGCGGCCGCTGTCGTTGCGCTTGAACACACCGGCGTGCTCGAGCACTTCGGCAAACACGACGCCGACTTCTTTTTGCAAAATCTCCTGGACGTTGTCCGGGGTAAACGTATAGGCTTCGCGCAGCTTCTTGACCCAGTCGGCGTGCTTTTTGAGCGTTTCGTCCGCCGAAATATCGGCGCCGGACAGCAGCGCGTCGGCCAGGTTTGCCAGCTCGGTTTTGAGCCGGGCGGGCAGCACGGCCAGACCCATGACTTCGATCAGGCCGATGTTTTCTTTTTTGATATGGTGCAGTTCCTTGTGCGGATGGAACACACCCAGCGGATGTTCGTCGGTTGTGATATTGTTGCGCAGTACAAGGTCGAGCTCATACTTGCCGTCCCGCATCCGGGCGATCGGCGTGATGGTGTTGTGCGGCTCGCCGTCCGTCTCGCAGAAAATGAACGCTTCTTCGTCGGTGTAGGCGCGCCATTTGCCGAGAATGCGGTCCGCGAGCTCCACAAGCTGTTCCCGGTCGGTGCTTTGCAGCCGCAGAACAGACATCGGCCAGCGCACGATGCCGCAGTCGACGCTTTCAAAGCCCGGTACAGTGAAGCGTTCCTCCACCGGCGCCTTTGCCATGGCGAATGTATAGCGGCCGCCCTGAAAATGCTCATGGGTCAGAATGGAACCGCCCACAATCGGCAGATCGGCGTTGGAGCCGATGAAGTAGTGCGGGAAGAGTGTGATGAAATCGAGCAGCTTGTTAAACGCGCTGCGGTCGATCTTCATCGGGATATGCCGGGTGTTGAACACAATGCAGTGCTCGTTGTAATACACATAGGGCGAATACTGGAAGCCCCAGTCACTGCCGTCCACCGTGATCGGCAAAATGCGGTGATTCTGCCGCGCGGGATGGTTCAGCCGGCCGGCATAGCCCTCATTTTCGGGGCAGAGCAGACATTTCGGATAGCCGCCCTGCTTGGCTTTTTTTGCGGCGGCAATCTCTTCGGGGCTCTTTTCCGGTTTGGAAAGATTCACCGTGATGTCCAGCTCGCCATAGGGCGTTGCGGTCTTCCATTTCAGATCCTTCTTCACGCGGTAGCGGCGGATGTAGTCCGTGTCGCGGCTGAAGCGGTAAAAGAAATCCGTAGCCTTTTCCGGAGATTCGGCATAGAGCGATTGGAACTTGTCGATCACCCGGGACGGCGGCGGCGTCAGCGCGCCCATCAGTTTGGTGTCGAACAGATCGCGGCTCGTGGTGCTGTTTTCAATCAGGCCGCGTGCGGCCGCGTCGTCCAGCATCGGCGCGAGAATCTCTTCGAGCGGCGGGATCTCCGTCGGGATTTCGCCGTCTGCGATCGCGTCCAGCCGCAGCACCTCCAGCAAACGGTTCACCGCCCAGCGGCTGTCGCGCGGATCGATCAGATCGCGGTCGATCGCGTAGGCTACGAGTTGTCGGATATTGGTGTCTATCATCGTACATTCCTCCATTTTGGAAATATTATACAACACCCCGGCGGGAAATGGTAGTCCCGCCCGCCTAATTTTCTGTAAAAAAATTGTGACAAACCGTTGTCAAAGCGAATAGGATGGAGCAAGAAACGACATGGGAGGCTTTTTATGGCAAGTCAAACACACAGTTTTCTCGGCGCCAACACCCCGCACGGGTTTGTATCGCTGTTCGGCGAACTGTATGATCCGTACAAAGACCACAATCTGCATATCATCAAGGGCGGCCCGGGCTGCGGCAAATCGACGCTGATGAAAAAAATTGCCGCCGCGGCCAAAGCGCACGGCTTTGACGCCGAATGTGTCCACTGCAGCAGCGACCCGTCGAGCCTCGACGCCGTGGCTGTTCCGGCGCTGTCGCTCTTTGTCTGCGACGGCACAGCGCCGCATGTGGTAGAGCCGCGGTTTCCCGGCGCGTGCGAAAATATCATCAACCTCGGCGCCTACTGGGACGAAAAGAAGCTGCATGACACGGCGGACGAGATCCGTAAATATACGCTGGAATGCGCGCTGCATCACCGCAGCAGCGCACGCTTTCTTGCGTCCGCCGGCGCACTGCGACTGTCGTCGCTGCAGTTTTTTGCGCCGCAGGTGCTGGAGGAAAAGCTGAACGGCTATGCCCTGCGCTTTTGCAAACGGATGCTGCCAAACAAAAAAAGTGCGCCCGGCAAAACGAGTCGCCGCTTTCTGAGCGCCGTCACCCCGCAGGGCGAGGTCTTTTTTGCAGACACGGTCACAGCGGCCGCCACGGAGGTGCTGCTGCTCGACGACCCGTTTTCCCCGGCGGCCGGCATGCTGCTGCAGCGCATCGCCGCCCGTGCGCCCGCGCACGGCTATGATGTGACGCTCGCGCTGGATCCGCTCGATCCCCACGGCGATCCGCTGGGCCTGCTGCTGCCGCAGTGCGCGGTGGCACTCTTGCGCAAAACACCGCAGACCGCCGTCCTGCCCGCGGCGCGCACGCTGCATATGGACCGGTTTTTGCGTCCCAACGCGATCCGCGGCCACAAACAAAAGCTTTTGTTTCAGCAAAAGCTGCAGCGCGCGCTCGTTGACGAGAGCATTGAGATGCTGCAAAAAGCCAAAGACACGCACGACAAACTCGAACGGATCTATATCGCGGCCATGGACTTTTCACGCATGCAGCGGGAAACGGACGCGCTGGTTGCCCGGATCTTTAAAGAACAACTGTCGAAAACGGACTGATCCGGCAGAAAAAGGTCGGTTCTTTTTGCACGCTTTCTCTTGACAAGCGCGGCGTTTTTCAGTATGGTATATGTAATCGAGAATCTACCGCCGGCGATGCCGGGAAAGGAAAACGATATGCGAAAAGAACTCAAGGCCGTCATCGCCGCCATCCTCGCGCTCTGGCTGTTTTTCATGGGCTTCGAGATCGGCTCCTATGTGGAAAAGCAAAAGATCTCCGCCGAGCTCGGCGAGCAGCAGGTGCAGCCGCAGACCGTACCCACCGCACCGACAACGGCGCCGACAACAACCACTGCCCCGGCTTCGGAATCCGACGCGGCGTCCGTGCCCTCCATCGGCAACGCGGTCGACGTAATCACCACCTACCCCGACAGCGAGCTTTCCGCCGCCACGACGAAAGCCGCCCAGACGTCGACAACAAAAAAAGCCGAAACCGCCGTTGCAGACGCTTCCAAGCTTTCCCAAACGCAGGTGTTGCAACGCGCAACCGAAGCGATCAACAAGCTGAAAAAAGCCAAAAACATGACGGCGCGCAACCAGGAGACGATCTCCATCCAGATCACGGACTGCTCGGTAAAATCCGCCGGCGACAAAATCGTGACCTACGCCTTCAAGGACGGCAAAGCGGTCGGTGTTGACAGCAGCGGCAAGGCGGTCAAGGACGAGGGCGAAGTGACGCCGAATCAGGTGATTCCGCCCACCGACGCGTCCTTCACGTTGCCGGAAGCCGGTATCGCCGCTGCGTCCGCCGCACAAAACGGCGCCTTTACCACCTATAAGATCGAACTCAAGGAGGAGTCCGCCACCCTTGCACAGCCGGTGCCGACCTACAATTCGCAGGCGATCGGCTATCTGAAGATGACGGATCTCGAAGTCCCCGGCGCCACGATCACCGACGCCAGCATGCACTACCCCGGCTCCTCTGTGGTCGTGACCGTGGACGGCGACGGCCGCGTCCGCCAACTGCAGATCCATCTGCCGATGGACGGCTCCGGCAGCGCCAAGATGGGCTTTTTGTCCGGCACAGCCAGCTTCGAAGGGTTCAGCACCCAGAACTGGACGTTTACCTATTGACGATACAATCAAACACAGTTGACAACGGACGCATTTGGTGTTACAATCAAATGCGTCCGAACACTTGCCTCCTTAGTTAAATGGATATAACAAGCCCCTCCTAAGGGCTAGTTGAGGGTTCGATTCCCCCAGGGGGTGCCACCTATCAAATGCCGAAATCCCCAGATTTTATGCGGGTTTTCGGCTTTTTTTGTTTTCACCGATTGAAAGAAAGTCACGCCAAAAACAGACTTTTTTGTTTGCAAAACAGCCATTTTGCAAGCATTTTTTGTGGCAATGGACAGTGAAAACGAACCGAACTACACGCAACAAAAGTTTTTGTGTCTGCTAACATTTGTTAGCAGATTTTTTGTTTTTTGCT
>CACWJV010000098.1 GCA_902761265.1 Oscillospiraceae bacterium
GCGTGCGCGTTTTGGGATGTGCAGATCAAACCCGAACAAAGCGAGGACGGCTGGCATCTGTATGTCAACGGCACGCTGCGCGGCGACCGCTTTTCCGGCCGGATGCTGACCGCGTCGCTGATGGACGGTACGCTTTCGCTGCGCGAACAAAGCTGCGGCGCGTCGCGCGAATTCAGCTTTTTCTTTGCGCTGTCCGACGTCCGGCCGTGGACGGCGGAAACGCCGGAGCTGTATGATCTGTTTCTCACGCTGCAGGGCGACGGCGATTGTGAAGTGCTGCGCTTTCGTGTGGGCTTCCGGTCGGTGCGGATCGACGGCGAACGGTTTTTGTTTAACGAAACGCCGATCAAATTCAAAGGCGTCAACCACCACGACACCCACGAAAAGACCGGCTATGTGATGTCTGCCGACGACCTGCTGCGCGACGTGACGCTGATGAAGCAGTTTAACGTCAACGCGGTGCGCACGTCGCACTATCCGCCCGACCCCGTGTTTTTGTCGCTGTGCGACCAATACGGTCTGTATGTGGTCGACGAAGCGGATATTGAAACCCACGGCATGTGGCAAAACCGGCTGCGGATCAACGCGCTGAGCAACAGCAAGGATTGGACAAACCGCTATCTGGACCGCGTCCGGCGTATGTTTTGCCGCGACAAAAACCACCCGAGTATCACGATGTGGAGCCTCGGCAACGAATCCGGCGGTTGGAAAAACCACGACGTGTGCTATGCCTGGCTCAAAAAGCACAGCGAGCTGCCTGTGCACTATGAAGGCGCCATCCGCACGCCGCGCGGCTCGTATGACGTGATCTCCGAAATGTATCCGCGCTTTCCGCTTTTCAACCGCATCGCCGAACACAAGCTCGGCGCGCGCTACCGCGGCAAGCCCTATTTCATGTGTGAATACTGCCACGCCATGGGCTTCGGCCCGGGGGCGCTCGAAGAATACTGGCAGCAGATCTATGCCCACGAGCAGTTGTGCGGCGGCTGTATCTGGGAATGGGCGGATCACAGCGTATATAACAAGCAGGCCAAATATACCTATACCTACGGCGGCGACCACGGCGAACGGATCCACGACAGCAACTTTTGTGTGGACGGTCTGTTCTATCCCAACCGTCGGCCGCACACCGGCGCGTGGGCGATGAAAACAACCTACCGCCCGATCCGTGCCGTGTGTATGAGCGAAAACCTCTACCGCTTTACCAACACCAACAGCTTTTTGAACGCGAACGTCTATGACGTGTCGTTCCGGCTTTTGCGCGACGGCGCAGTGGTCGAAACGGGTACGGTCGACCTCGATATCCCGCCGCGTGCGGCGCAGAGCGTGGTTATCGCCCACACGATGACGGACGCGCAGCACGACTATTGCATCAACTTCATCTACCACGACAAAAGCGGCCACTGCGTGGGCGAAGAGCAGCTTGTGCTGCAAGAGCACTTTGCGCCGCCGGTGATCGAAGCGAAATCCGCGGTTGCGTTTTTGAAAAAGCACGACTCCGTGCTGGTTGCGTTTGACCGCGGCCGCGCCGTATTTGACAAAAGCACCGGCGTGCTCGTCAGCTATGTGGTGGGCGGCAAAGAAATGCTGGCCGATGATTTCGGCTTTGTACCCAACGTCTACCGCGCCCCGCTGGACAACGACCGCAACAAGGAAAAGGGCTGGGAAAAGCTCGGACTCGATAAACTCCGCCCGGCGTCGCGCAAGCTGCTGGAATGCAAAAACGACAAACAGGGCTTCGTCTTTTTGCGCACAGCCGGCGCATTGGAATACACCGACAAAAAGCTGTTCCGATTTGAGCTGTGCTACCGCGTCTATCCCGACGGCACGCTGAAGGTGGACGCGAAGCTGCAACGTCCGGGTTTTGTTAGGGTGCCGATGGAGCTGTCGCGCTTCGGCGTCACACTCCATCTTGACCAGTCGCTCAAATATGTGCGCTACTACGGCCGCGGCGAGCGGGAAAACCTGCCCGATCTCAAGCACCACGCGCCGCTCGGCATCTATGAGAGCACGGCGTTCGATCTGTGCGAAGACTATATCAAGCCCCAGGAAAACGGCACCCATACTGACACGCGGTCGCTGCGCCTTTGCGACAGCGCCGGCAGCGGTGTGGAGCTGCTTTGCAGCGAACAGCCGTTCACGTTCAGCGCCCGGCCGTATAAAAACAGCACGCTGCAAAAGGCAAAGCACCTGGAAGATTTGCACGACGACCGGCTCGTCTGCCTCAATCTCGACGGCTTTATGCGCGGTACCGGCTCTAATTCCTGCGGCCCGGACGTGTTGCCGCAATACGACCTCAAAATCCGCGACACGCTCGCGTTCAGCTTCTATCTGCGCCCGGCAGAGCCAAACACATAAAAAATTCACAGTTTTCCGCGCGTTACATCTTGCAACGCGCGGAATTATTTGTTATACTTTACAATGTATGAGCAGGTCCCCGTTTCGGCCTGTCCACCGCAGAATTTTCATAATGGAGGCAATCAAATGAAACAGCTCAACATCGGCATCATCGGTGCCGGCCGTATCGGCAAAGTCCACATGAAATCCATCACCTATTCCGTGCCCGGCGCAAAAGTGCTCGGCATCACCGACGTGTTCCAGGATGCGCTGCCGGCGCTCGCCGCGGAATACGGTATCGAAAAGATCTATCCCGACTACAAAGCGATGCTCGCCGATCCCGAAATCGACGCCGTGCTCGTTTGCTCGTCCACCGATACCCACGCCGACATCTCCATCGAAGCGGCCAAGGCAGGCAAGCATGTGTTTTGCGAAAAGCCGGTCGACCTGACTCCGGAAAAGGTTCTTGCCGTCATCAAAGCTGTCAAGGACGCCGGCGTCAAGCTGCAGGTCGGTTTCAACCGCCGCTTTGACCACAACTTTGCCCATATCCGTGAGCTGATCAACGAAGGCAAGATCGGCAAACTCGAGCTTGTCAAAATCACGTCCCGCGACCCCGAGCCGCCACCGGCCGAATATGCTGCTGTTTCCGGCGGAATCTTTTTGGATATGACGATCCATGATTTCGATATGGCGTGCTTCATCGCCGGCAGTGAAGTCGAAGAGGTCTATGTCAACGCAACCTGCCTTGTCGACCCGGCCATCGGCGAAGCCGGCGACGTGGATACCGCGATTGTTTCGCTCAAATTCAAGAACGGCGCCATCGGCGTGATCGACAACTCCCGCCGCGCCGCCTACGGCTATGACCAGCGCGTGGAAGCGTTCGGCTCCCTCGGCGCAGCCGTTGCCGCCAACGACACCCCGACCAACGTCACTTTGATGACCGCCGACGGCGTGATGACGGACAAGCCGCTGTACTTCTTCCTTGAACGCTACATGCAGTCCTTCCGCGACGAAATGCTGCAGTTTGTGGACGCTGTCCAAAACGACAAGCCGACCCCGACCACCGGCGAAGACGGCCTTGCCGCCATTTTGATCGCCCTTGCCGCCAAGAAGAGCGTCAAGGAAGGCCGCCCGGTCAAGATCGCCGAGATCCTCGGCTAAGGAGGCGCCACGATGGATAAACGACTGATTCCCGGGCCGAAGGAATGGCCCTACGGCTACAACGCCATCAATAGCTGGAAAGACGAAGAACCCAAAACGATGATGGACTTCGGCATCCTGCGCCAGAAGGCGGGCGATGTGTTCACCGATGAAGAGCATCTCGAGCGCGCCTATCTGCTTGTTTACGGCAAAGCGAAGGTTGAATTCGACGGTCAGTGCTTCGAAATCGAACGCGAAAACTGCTTCGATTACGATCCGTGGGTGCTCTCCGTACCCAACGATATTAAGGTGACCATCACCGCAGAAGCGGAAAGCGAATGGACCGTCCATCGCACCGACAACGAAAAGACCTTCCCCTCAAAGCTTTACACACCCGAAGAGTGCGCCAGCGAACAGCGCGGCAAGGGCACCATGCGCGAAGCGTCCACCCGCATTGTACGCACCGTGTTCGATTATTCCAACGCGCCGTGGTCCAACCTTGTTGTGGGCGAAGTGATCGGCTTCCCCGGCAAATGGTCCAGCTATCCGCCGCACACCCATCCGCAGCCGGAGATCTATTATTACAAATTCAACCCCGAACAGGGCTACGGCTTTGCGGAATTGAGCGAGGATGTTGTCAAGACCCATAATAATTCCACCGTGCTCATTTTGAACGAAGAGACCCATCCGCAAACGACCGCACCGGGCTATGCCATGTGGTATCTGTGGGTTATCCGCCACCTCGACGGCAACCCGTACATCACCCCGTACTTTTTGCCGGAGCACCGCTGGGTGACCGATCCGGCAAACGAAGCGAAGATGTGGCCGAAGGCGTGACGCTTTGCGTCACGCAATTCGGGATTCGGAATTCGGAATTCGGAATGATATGAATCAAAAATAAAACGAAAGAGCGTGATGAAAAAATGAAGCTCACCATGGCGCAAGCCCTTGTCAAATTCCTCGACAACCAGTATGTCAGCTTTGACGGCGTGGAGACCAAGTTCGTCAAAGGCATTTTCGGCATCTTCGGCCACGGCTGCGTGGTCGGTATCGGTCAGGCGCTCGAACAGGGCGGCCACAACCTGACCTACTATCAGGGTCATAACGAGCAGGGGATGGCGCACGCCGCTATCGCCTATGCCAAGCAAAAGCACCGCCGCGAGATCATCGCCTGTACCTCGTCCATCGGCCCCGGTGCGCTGAACATGGTCACCGCCTGCGGCACTGCCACCGCCAACCGCATTCCGCTGCTGGTATTGCCGGGCGACACCTTTGCCTGCCGTCAGCCTGACCCGGTGCTGCAGCAGATCGAACAGTTCGACGCCGTTTCCACCACAGCGAACGACGCCTTCCGCGCAGTGTGCAAATACTGGGACCGCATTGAGCGCCCCGAACAGCTCATGACCGCGTGCATCAACGCGATGCGTGTTTTAACAAGCCCCGCCGACACCGGCGCGGTTTGCATCGCCATGCCGCAGGACGTGGAGGCCGAAGCGTTTGACTATCCCGACCACTTCCTGCAAAAGCGCGTGTGGTACATCGACCGTCAGCTTCCCTCGGCGCGTGAAGCCGCGGCGGCTGCGGACATGATCAAACAAGCAAAGAAGCCGATGATGATCGTCGGCGGCGGCGTGACCTATTCCGAAAGCTGGAAAAGTGTGCTCGCGTTTGCGGAAAAATACAACATCCCCATCGGCGAAACCCAGGCCGGTAAGGGTCAGATCCCGTGGAACCATCCGCTGAATATGGGCGGCTGCGGCGTGACCGGCACCGGTTCGGCCAACGCGATTGCCAAACAGGCCGATCTTGTGATCGCCGTCGGCACCAGACTGACCGACTTTACCACCTGCTCCAAATGGGGCTTCCAGAACCCGGACGTCAAAATGCTTTCCATCAACGTCTGCCCGTTCGACGCGTTCAAGATGGATGCTGTCGCTGTTCTCGCCGACGCCAAGGAAGGCCTTGACGCGATCAGTGCAAAGCTCGGCGATTACAAGAGCGCGTGGACGACGGAATACAAAGACGCCCAGGCGAAATTCTTCGCGGAGATCGACCGCATGTATAACATTCAGCTCGAAGACGGTTTCTCCCAGACCCGCGCGCTCGGCATCATCAACGACTTCGCGGCGAATGACGCTGTGGCGATCGGTTCGTCCGGCTCGCTGCCCGGCTGTCTGCAACGGTTGTGGAAGAGCAAGGGCGAAAACACCTACCATGTCGAATACGGCTTCTCGTGCATGGGCTACGAGATCTGCGGCGCGCTCGGCGCAAAGCTGGCTGTCCCCGACCGCGACGTCTATACCTTCGTCGGCGACGGCAGCTTTTTGATGCTGCACTCCGAACTGTACACCGCCGTACAGGAAAAGGCGAAAATCAACGTTATGCTCTTTGACAACGAGGGCTGGGGCTGCATCGAAAATCTGCAAAACAACCAGGGCACCGATACGTTCGGCACACGCTTTACGCGCCGGACCGACAGCGGTTTCCTGGACGGCGACGTCATTATGACCGACTACGCCAAGATCGCCGAAGGCTACGGCTGCAAAGCTTACCGCGTGACCAACGAGGACGAGCTCAAGGCCGCGCTGGAGGATTCCAAAAACTACGACACTCCCGTTCTCTTCGATATCAAGGTCGCCCATAAGTCCATGTCCGACGGCTACGATTCCTGGTGGCGTGTGGGCGTTGCTGAAGTTTCCACCAGCGCAACCGTGCAAAAGGCGTATGAAGAGATGCAGGCCGAAATCAAGAAGGCAAGACTGTATTGATGCGCATGGCGCATCTGTCAATTCGGAATTCGGAATGCGGAATTCGGAATTGATGGGCGCCGCCTGCGGCGATGCGCCAAAGCTAAGGGAGCGTTTATTGTGGATAGAGACAATGTTGTTTGGCAAAAGAGTATTGCTTTTTCCGTGCGTATCATACGGCTGTATCAACACTTGCGCAAAGAAAAGCATGAGTTTGTTATGGCAAAGCAGGTTTTACGCAGCGGAACGAGTGTCGGTGCAAATATCAGCGAATCCATCCGCGCACAAAGCAGTGCTGACTTTAGTTCCAAGCTTAACATCGCTCTAAAGGAGGCAGAAGAAACGCATTATTGGCTCTTGTTGCTTATGGAAACCGATTACATCAGCGAAAAGCAGTTTTCCAGCTTAGATCAGGACTGCGAAGAACTCATTCGGCTTTTAACGGCAATCACCAAAACATTAAGTAAAGAAAAAGAAACACTCTGAAGAAGATAGAATTCCGTATTTTGGTATGCGGTGGCCGGAAATTGTTTGGCGCATCACGCGCAGCGTGGCGCCCTGCAATTCCGAATTCCGAATTCCGAATTCCGAATTTTCTCCCATTCAGCGTATCAGTAAAAAATATCGAACACCCGAAGGGAGAATACCAATGCTGAATAAAGACAAAGTACAACTTGCGATCGCGCCGATCGCGTGGACCAACGACGATCTGCCCGATCTCGGCGCGGAAAACACGTTTGAACAGTGCATCAGCGAAATGGCGCTGGCAGGCTTCACCGGCAGCGAGATCGGCAACAAATACCCGAAAGACGTTGCAACGCTCAAACACAAGCTCGACGTGCGCGGCATGCGTATCTGCAACGCGTGGTTCTCCTCGCTGCTTTTGAGCGAAGGCTACGACGCCACGATCGAAGCGTTTATCAAACACCGCGATTTTCTGCACGCGCTCGGCGCAAAAGTCATCGGCGCTTCCGAGCAGGGCAACTCCATTCAAGGCAAACCCGTTTCCATCTTCGGCGAAAAGCCGGTCTATACCGACGAGCAATGGGAACTGATCCGCAAGGGCTTCAACGAAATGGGCCGCCTCGCCAAAGAAAAGGGTATGTACTTTACGATCCATCACCATATGGGCACCGGCGTCCAGACAGCCGAAGAGATCGACAAGCTGATGGAGATCACCGATCCAAACCTCGTCTATCTGCTGTACGATACCGGCCATCTGGCGTTCAGCGGCGAAGACGCGATCGGCGTGCTGAAAAAGTATGTCCACCGCATCAAGCACGTCCACCTCAAGAGCATCCGTCAAAGCGTGATCGACGACGCAAAAGCCAAGGGCTACAGCTTCCTCGACGCGGTGCGTGCCGGCTCGTTTACCGTGCCCGGCGACGGCGATTTCGATTTCACCCCGGTGTTCGACATCCTTTCCGACGCCGACTATGAGGGCTGGGTTGTGGTCGAAGCCGAACAGGATCCGGCAGTCGCGAACCCCT
>CACWJV010000099.1 GCA_902761265.1 Oscillospiraceae bacterium
TCGGGCGACAGTTCCAGATAGTGGTCGTTGAATTCGCACGCTTCGCACACCATCGTGTCGCTTTTGCCCGACAGCCCGTGGGAGCCGATGAGCGGCAGCACGCCGCCGATGACCGCCGTGGGATCCTTTTGCGCCATCACAAGCACCTGGGTGAGCATGGCCGTCACGGTCGTTTTGCCGTGGGTACCGCAAACGCCGATGCAGTTGTTATAGCGCCGGGTGATCGCGCCGAACAGCACCGCACGTTCCACCGCCGGGATATCGCCGGCCTTGGCCGCAACCAGCTCCGGGTTGTCCGGCAGAATCGCCGCGGTATAGACGATCAGCTCCGCGCCGGCAAGGTTTTCCGCCTTTTGGCCGATTGTTACGTCGATGCCGAGCGCACGCAGATGGTCGATATTGTCGCCCGGGTTGTTGTCCGAGCCTGTCACTGTATAACCCCAGTCGTGCAAAATTTCGGCCAGCGGACACATTCCCGAGCCGCCGATACCGATAAAATGCACATGCTTGACGGATTCTAAAAGTTTGTCAAATTGTTGCATGTCCTTATGCTCCTTGCAAAAAGTTCATATTATTATATTCCTTTTTTCGCCGTCTGTAAATACATTCACGAAATATTTTTCCGGTCATAGGATGACGCGAAGGAGGTTCCCGATGAAAGAAACGATTCTGATCCTCGGCGGCGACGCGCGCAATGAACGGCTTTGCCGCCTGATGGAAACCGACGGCCGCCCGGTGCGGCACCTCCCTGCCCTGCCCGGCGGCGACGCGCTGCGCGCTGCAATCGAACAGGCAGCAATCCTCGTTTTGCCGACGCCGGTCTCGCGCGGCAAAACAATCACCGGCGACCGGTCGCAAACGCTTTGGCAAACGGTATTCCCGCTCTTTTTGCAGCGGCAACGGGTTTTCGGCGGCGGGTTGTCCGCAAAGCAGCGGGAAACGCTGCAAGCGGCCGGCATTTCGTATACGGATTTTTTGGACTGCGCACAGTTTGTGCGCTGCAACGCGGCGCTGACCGCACAGGGTGCGCTGCGGCTGCTGCTTGAAAACACAGAGCATTATTTGCCGCAGCAGCGGGTGCTGATTGCGGGATATGGCAACGTCGGGCAAGAAACGGCAAGGTGGCTTTGCGGCGTCGGGTGCCGGTGTACCGTTGCCGCAAGGCGCGACGCGCAGCGGACAGCCGCAAAAACCGCCGGCTGCGACGCGATCACGCCGGACGAAGCCAAACGCTCGATCGGGCGGTTTGACGTGCTTGTCAACACGATTCCGGCTCGGTGGCTGGACGCAAAGAGTTTATCCGGCGCGAAACCGGGCGGCATTTATCTGGAGCTTGCGAGTGCGCCGTTCGGCACGGAAAAAGACGACGCCGAACAGCACGGACTGCGCTTTCTCGACGGCCGGGGGCTGCCAGGGAGGTTTTGTCCGCTGGCGGCGGCAGAAGCGATGAAAATCTGCATCGACGCTACTTAGGCAGCCGGACCGGCTGCCCGGGAGGTGATGATTATGGATATGCCCGTTATCGGCTATGCGCTGACCGGCTCGTTTTGCACATTTCGCAAAAGCATCGAACAGATGCAGATTTTGCTGGATCACGGCTATCATGTATTGCCGATGATGTCGTTCAACGCCGTTTCGATTGACACACGGTTTGGCAAAGCAGAGGATTTTCGCCGCGAGCTGCACGCGCGCACCAACCGCAAGGTGATCTGCACGATTGCGGACGCCGAACCGGTCGGGCCGCAAAAGCTGTGCGATCTTTTGGTGGTATCGCCCTGCACGGGCAACACGCTCGGCAAGCTTGCCGCCGGGATCTACGATACGCCCGTGACGCTCGCTGTCAAATCGCAGCTTCGTGCCGAACGGCCTGTTTTGCTCGGCGTTTCCACCAACGACGCCCTGTCCGGCTCCGCGCGGTCGCTCGGCACGCTTTTGCCGATGCGCAACGTGTACTTTTTGCCGATGGCGCAGGACGCGCCGCAGGGCAAGCCGCGCTCGATGGTGTGTTTGTTTGAACGGACGAAAGACGCCGTGGAAGCCGCGCTGGCAGGACGGCAGTTGACGCCGATCATTTGTTAGTGCACAGTGCATAGTGCGCAGTGCATAGAAAGAGCCGCCCGAACGGGCGGCTTTTCAATGTTAATGTTTTTTTCGTATGATACGTATGACTTCTGTTACGATAAAATAAACAAGAGAGATACCGCACAAAAAGAAAGATAACCAGACCGGAAGCGGTTCAAATGTATCTTTGTAAAAGAAAGTACCGAAAATAAAAAGTACGATACCACTCATAAAAATCACTAGCATAAACACCATGCTTATGATCTTAAAAGAACCGTTTCCTTTTGGTTCATTTACTGTAATCTGTTGTGCATCAGACAAGAAGTCGTCAATAGAACCCCCAAAAATCTCAACAACCTTTTGTATTGTATAGATATCGGGTACCGATTGTTCTGACTCCCATTTTGACACCGCTTGTCTGGAAACATGAAGCTTTTCCGCAAGCTGTTCCTGTGATAAATTGGCTTCTTTCCTGCGCTTTGCAAGTGCTTCTCCAAATCGCATAAGCATCACCTCCGTTGGAACAATCATGCCACTTTTTCCGATTGCATTCTACCATTCCGCAGTTGCAAGTACGCAACAGATGGTTGCTTTCGTTCATTCCAGAAAAAAGGAAACGATCAATCCTCCGCGAGATATTGCATCGCCATTTTCAGCACATGCATGGCACAGCTTTGCAGCTCGCCGAGCGTGACGCCGTCTTTGGCTTTCATGCTCTTTTTGAGCGTGCCGTCGGGCTTGCATTTGCCGCCTCTTGCTCCGCCGGGCATCAGCACGTCGACGCCGGCACGCACCCGGTAGCCCTGGTCGTGGACGCCGGGGAATTCGTGGGATTCGTCCTTGCGCATCCACCAGTCGGTCATCACCGAACCGAGGAAGCCCCATTCCCCGCGCAGCACCGTTGTGCAAAGGTCGTAGTTATAGTGACTCCAGACACCGTTGACCTTATTGTAGGAGGTCATGATATTGTGCGGCTGCGCCTCGCGCACGCAAAGCTCAAAGCCCTTGAGATAGATTTCACGCAGCGCGCGTTCGCTCACGCGGGAGTCGTTGTGGGTGCGGTTGAATTCCTGGTTGTTGCAGCAAAAATGCTTGGGACACGCCGACAGACCGCCGGACTGAATGCCCTGGACATAACTCGACGCGATCAGACCGCTAAGGCACGGGTCTTCCGAAAAATATTCGAAGTTGCGCCCGCAAAGCGGATTGCGGTGGATATTCATGCCGGGCGCGAGCAGGATATCGCTGCCGCGCGACGCCATCTCCTGCGCGAGCGACGCAAACAGCGTTTGCACCAGCAGGCGGTTAAACGAGCACGCGAGCGCGGCGCCGTTTGGCAAAAGGGAGCAGGTTTCCGACAACCGGATGCCGCTCGGTCCGTCGGTTGTAATCACAGCCGGAATCCCCTTTTCGCGCAGCGAGGGCAGCACGCCGCCGATGGCGCCGGCGTTGCCTTTGGCGCCGAGCGGGCTGTCCATACTGTAGTCGCCGCGGGTGATCGCTTCGAGTTCGTCTATGCTGAGCTGCGCCGTAAACGCTTCGATGGTCGCTTTGCCGTCTTTGACGTCCTGCAGCTTGATCCCGCAGTCGCCGGTCAGCTCGAGATTCTGCGGCAGATTGCGCAAGATCCGTTCGCGCAGCGAGATTTTCATCGTCGGCGCACGCTGGGTCATCGGGACGTTTTCGCCGTTTTCGTTTTTGCGCAGCACCAGCCGTTCAAACGGATGAGCGGGGTCGGGCGCACAGATCTGGCTGCATTGGCGCACCACCTGCAGCGCACGCACGGTAAACGAGCGGCAAAACGCCGCGGAGCGCACGTCTTCGCCGACATAAAGGTTGTATTCCCCCGCTTCATAGATCCACGCGCTGGTGTGTCCGCTCAGACCCGTATCGTCATAGGACGCGTAATCGGAGAGCTTGCAGTGTAAACAGAGCTTTTCCTCTTCACCCGGCTGCAGCGTCTGGGTTTTTTCAAACGCAACGAGCATCCGTTCCGGTTGGGAAAGCACGCCCTGCGGCTTTTGCAAATAGAGCTGCACGGTTCGTTTGCCGCTGTAGGTGTTGCCGGTGTTTTTGACCTTGACCCAAACACGGCAGTCGTCGCCGCTGATGCGCGTCTGGGTGACGCTGATGGAAAACGTAGTATAGCTCAGACCGAAGCCGAACGGAAACAGCACCCGCGATGGGGCGAAGGTTTCGAAAAAGCGATAGCCCACAAAGACGTCTTCCGCGTATTCGTTATAGGCTTTGCCGCCGAAATGCGCCGAGGATGGGTAGTCCTCATAGCGGCGGGCGATCGTGTCGCAAAGGCAGCCGCTCGGCGTCACGTCGCCGCACAGCACGTCGGCCACGCTGTTGCCGGTCTCCATGCCGTTTTGCCAGATATAGCACACGGCGGAGATGGCGTCGCCGTAATCTTCGAGCCAGTGCATGTCCAGAATGGAGCCGACGTTAAGCAGCACGGCGACCTTGTCGAACGCCGCCGTTACCGCGTCGAGCAAGGCTCTTTCTTCCTTTGTCAGATAATAGCTGCCTTCTGTCAGCGTGTTTTCGCGGTCTTCGCCGGCGGCGCGGCCGATAACGACCAGCGCGGTATCGCCTTTTGCGGCGGATTGCCGAACCAGTTTTTCACTCACGGGCATCTCGTCAAAGCACATCGGCCAGTGGCCCCAGTAGCCCTCATCGACCGGATGGCTCCTTGACCAGTCTTCATAGACCGCCGCGAGTTCTTCGTTGATCCGGATCTTTTCACAATTGCGCAAGCCTTCGAGGATGCTCACCTTATACGGCGCGTTGACGTCGCCGCCGGAGCCGTAGCCCACATAGAACGTATCGACCTGTACACGGCCGAACACGCTGACCGTTTTTTCCTGCGGGAGCGGCAGGGTTTGTTTTTCGTTTTTCAAAAGCACGATCCCTTCGGCGCCCATTTGCCGCGCAAGCAGACGCAGCGCGTCGGCGCTTTCAGCGCCGAGAAACCGTTCGCTCCCCTTTTGCGCCACGGAGTTAACCGCCATAGAGATCAGGCGGTTGGCTTTGGTGGTGATGGTTTTACGGATGCTCATTTCAGGTTCCCTCCTGTATTTTATGCTTTTCGTGTTGACGTCGCCACTGCGCAAGCCCCGCGATGCCCTCGGGCGTGACGGGCTTGAGCCATTTTTTAGAGAAAAAACGCTGCAGGCAGATGACCACCTTCGGCACATCCTCTGTCAGATACGCGAGCATATAGACCCAAACGAACGGCAGATGCCACACGTTGGCCGCCAAAAATGCAACCGGCACGGCAAACACCCACAAGGTTCCTACGTCGCACAGCATCCCGTACAGGGTGTCGCCGCCGGAGCGGTAGATGCCGACGATCTGGATATACGGGATGTTGCGCAGCGGCAGTTCGATTGCCACAAACAGTGTGATGAACAGCGCCGTTTGAATCGTCAGATCGGAGATGTTGTCCCCGAAGGTAAAAATTGAAATCAGCGGCCGGCGCAGCAAAATCATCATCAAACCGATCACGGCCGTGCCGAGCGGTACCAGCAGCGAAAACCGTTTCGCGTCGCGCAGGCACTGTTCGATTCTGCCGGCGCCGACGGATTTGCCGACCATGATGACACAGGCGTTGCCGAGCCCAACGATAAACGCGAACGACAGCTCCATAAACGTTTTGACGATCGACACCGCGGCGTAGTATTCATAGCCCATGTTGGAATAGATCGACTGCAGCGCCAGCGTGCCGAGCGCCCAGACCGTTTCGTTGAGCACCACGGGAAACGCGCGGCGGACGAACGAAGCAGCATCCTGCCGGGTAAACGAGACCAGATCGCGCGGATGGCGCACCATGTGGTTATGCTGCACAAGGGAGATTGCCAAAAGCAGCACCGGACCTGTCCACGAGGAAATACAAGTGGCCGCCGCGGCGCCGCGCACCCCGAGCGCAGGCGCACCGAAATGGCCGAAGATCAGCGTATAGTTCAAAAACGCGTTGAGCGCTGTTGTAAAAAGCGAAACATACATCGGCACCCGCGGCTGTTCGATCGTGCGCAAAAAGGTGGACAGAATCACCGTCAGCCCGACTGCCGGATAGGAGATGCAGGCGATTTTGAGATAGGCTGTGCCGCTTTCAATGACCGCGGGCGTCTTGTTGAAGATGGAGATGATAGCGGACGGAAACGCGGCCGCGCTCAACGTAAACACCGCCGAGACACAAAGGATGATCAGCAGCGAAAAGCCCAGCACGCGGCGCATGGCGGCGTGGTTTTTGACCCCGCGGTATTGCGAGCCGAAGACCGACATACCGGACGCGACGCCGAAGGTGATGAGATTTAAAAACCAGCTCCACTGGCCGGCCATGCCCACCGAGGACAGCGCCAGATCGCCCAAACGGCTGACCATCAGCGTGTCGATCAGCGAAAAGGAGCTCGCCAGCATATTTTGGACGGCGATCGGCAGCGCAAGACGCACGGTATCGCGCCAAAACCCCCGGTCGCCGAAGTAATCCGTCAGTTTCATAAGATGATTCCTTTGCTTGATAATATCTTGTCTATTATAAAGGAAACGCAGCGGAATGTCAATCTTCTTTCGACTGCAGCACACGCGAAACGCCCATAAAATCGATCACGCGGCTTTGCTGGGTAACGGTACAGATACCGCCGTCCGCGCTGACGGTCACTTCACCCGACAGCACCCGCGTGTTGCGGTAGGCGTCGGCACACGCGCGCACAAACGTATCAAACAGCAAGATTGTCCCGTCGACCGGCTGTTTTGTCCAGTAAACGCGCGTTTTGGTTTCAACCGAAAACGGCAGAGTCACACCGTGCAGCGTCAGGGAAACGGTATCGCTGAAAGCCGTATAGTCGCTGCCGTGCGGAAACAGACCGAGCGGGATCGACAGATGCCACAAATGCAGCACTTTGACCCGGCAGACCGCCCGCGTTGTTGAAAGCGCCGGCTGTATCGCGCCTTCCATCCTGCGCCGGTCGTCATGCAGCGCGGTCACAATGCCGCGCGCTTCGTAGTAGTAGGGCTTGCCCTCGCGGTCTTTTCGGGTGCCGCTGATCAAAAGATCGCCCTTTTTCACCCCATTGCCCACTTCGTTCGCTTTCACGCCGCTGTGGACTTCGAGCGAGAGAATCTGTCCGTCGAAATCCGCCACAAGATCGGCCGGTGCGCCATAGGGCGGATCGGGCAGCGTCGTTTGCCGCTTTGCGTCGCGCACTTCGATCACGCAGCGAGAACCAATGAGGTTTACCGCCGCCCAGGACAGCGCGCCCTCCATTTCCTGTTGCAGCCGGATCGCCAGCACTTCGCCGTTGTCTTTCGGCTTTTTGGCGCCGGGAAACAGCCCGATCTTTGCCGCCGCGGCGAGGATGCCGGTATCGCTGACCTGTTTGCCGCCCGTTGTCTCTACGGTCCAGACAAAGCCCGAACAAACCACAGCCAGCACGGCGCAGCAAAGCGCACCGACCAAAAGCCCGGCGCGATCGCGGTGTTGCCGCAAAAAGAACGGCAGTCCGCGTTTTTCCAAGCAGCGCACACGCATGCCGGCTTGCCGGGCGGCAACACGCAGCCTGCGGTAGTCGCGCAGCGAAACGAACGCGGTGACGCCGCCCGCGTCCTGTTTCAAATGCCATACACGCAGATTCAGCCGGTCGCAAAG
>CACWJV010000100.1 GCA_902761265.1 Oscillospiraceae bacterium
ATGCGTTTCGTCCGTATACAGGCGCATGCCGAAGGTGACTTCGTTGAGGTCGAAGCCGCCCTCCTCTTTATAATCGTTGAGCCCTGCGCCGGGGGTGTAGTTCGCGTAAACGTAAAGCGTGTAATACGCAGCAGATTTTTTCAGCTCGAGCTTTGAGACCGTATCCCCGGCGGGGATCAGCGCAAAGACGCCGACGCCCCTGATATCGAACGCGATATACGACGCGTTTTCAAACGTCTCCGACCCGCAAACAGCTTTTTCCTCTCCGTTCACGGCGACCTTCACGGCGGCGACCTTTGCCGCGGGCAGTTTGATCTCCGTTCCGAAGGAAGAGAGCTCTTGCGTCGGTTTGTCCGAGAGCAGACGGAACTGCAGGTACATCCTGTCGGCATAGGCGTGCAGTTTTTTATCCACGTAAAAACCGTCTGCGGTCAGATTGCGTATATTATTCTCGTAATAGTATATACCGAACCGGGTCGTGTTGGATCTTACGTTGCCGTCCGAGCCCTCAAAAAAACGTTTTTTCTCCGAATCGGTCGTGAAAAAGGTGCGGAAGGTATCCTCCGCGTATGCCTTGCCGTTTGCCGCGGTCAGCCAGGCGGTCTTTTGCTTGCCCTTCAGCATATGGGTAAACTTTGCCTGATTGTTCGTGACCATATAAGTGTTTCTTTCGCTGTCCCCGTATACGGCGTTGACGCGATTCGCGGCGGCGGCAGCGAGCTGCTCCGTCGGGGCCGCTGCTTCGGACGCGTAATGCGCTTCCGTCTGACGGATCTGATTGAGATTGGCAAACAGCCCGATATTCGGAACAACCAGATTCAGAACAGACAGAAAGCAGATGAAGATCTTGAACAATACAGCACGCATGACGTTTAGCCTTCCTTTCAGCAGTATGATATATGTATCATACCAAAACCGGCATTGAAAATCAATACGCATCAGAAAAATCTGACGGAATGCAAGGCTCTTTCGACCTGCTTTTGCGGTTGCATGTTGTTGCTTGTGTAAAACGAGAGCATAAAAAAGGAAAATCCCTGCCGGCCGTGTTGAGTGAATATTCACTCAAGGCAGCTACGGTGCAGGGATGATTGCTTCGCAGCAGGGATGGAGTGATAAAAACGATCGGCAGCCGCAGGCGCCGATCTCATCACTGCGGCAACGCCGCATCTAAACTGTAAACTGTAAACTGAAAAAAGCACTGCAGGAATGCCGCTTTCAGCGTCCTCCGGTGCGCCGATTTCCGTCATCAGCTTTCCGGGAACCCTCAGCCGGTTGCCGGAAAGCAACACCTGCGCCGTCACATCCGCAGCGGTATCACAAAGCAGATTTTGCGCCAACACACGGCAGCCCTCCACCGGCCGGTCAAACACAATCGTCAGCGACCGGAACCGTCCAAACAGTCCGACAGGTGCGTGCGCCGCGCCGCCCTCCACACAGATATCGGCAAGCGGCGCCAGATCCACGCCCTGCGCAAACGTGCGCGGTGTGGCCGCAACGCACAAGGCGCCGCTATCGGGATGGACCGAGCAAAGTACATACGGCTTTTCACCGGCGGCGTCCACCCTTGGCAGCGGCAGATTGCGGGCGATGGACGCCGGCGCGGTCACATAATAGTCGCCCTCGGGTACATCCGGCCACAGGCCGGGCGCCCGCTGCGGGCAATGCCAGACGTCTTTGAGCCGCTCTTGCGATACGAGAAGACACCCCCGGCCGGCGGCAAACGGCGGGGCAATCCGCTGCCAGCGCAGGGCTGCGACTGTTTCCGACACCAGGCGCGGCGGAAGGGTGACGTATTTGCGCTTTTTTTCAAAATCATGCCGCATCACGCCGACGGCACAGCCGAGTGCTGCGCCGATCAGCGCCGTGTCCTCAATGTTCAAAACGGCGTGTGTGTCGCCCGCTTTCTGCGCAGCCTGCAAACAAATCGCCGCGCGGTCGACGGTGGAAGCGTATTTCAGCTCGTGGCAAACGTCATAGGTGCGGAAATAATCGCTGACGGGAATGGTTCTTTCAAGGTAGGTTTCCATCTCCGCAGGCACCGTATGGCCGGTTGTTTCGCTTTCAAACAGCGGCCGGCCGGGCAGCCCGTGCTCCACGGAAAGCGCCGGCGCATAGCGCCGCATACAGTCCGTCATCATAGCGCAGTAGTCCGCGTCTCCCTGGTGGGCGCCCCAATCGGCTTTCAAATACAAAACGCCGCCCTCCCGGCACCATCTTGCCCGTTCCTCCCAGTACAGCCGTTCCTCCTCAGATGTGCGCCGGATCTCCCGTCCGTTGACCAGCGACGGCGACTGGGTGGGCACCCAAAGCCCGAGCCCGCGATAGCCAAGCGCGCGTACCCGGTCGGACAGCGCCCGAAGTCGCTGTGCCGGCGTCAGATGGCGCAGCGAGGGAAACCGTTCGGGGTCGGCCTCCAGCGAGCCGAACACACGGCTGTCTGTTGTCCCGTAGGGTACGTCCCAGCCGTCGTCGAGCACCACGATCAAATCTTCTCTGACGCCGTCAAAGCAAAGCAGCAGACCGTTTTCGCCGAACAGAAATTCCTCACACATGCTGTCGCGTGCGGTACGGTCCGCCGGACGCTCCTTCCACGTATACATCTGGTCGCACTGCGCGTCCCAGGTGCAAAAATAGTTGCCGGTCATTTGCGGCTTTACGGGTATCATATTCATCAGCATATCTCCTCAGGTAAAAATCCGGGTTCATTATACCACACGATGATCCCTTTGTCACGAATCGTTCAAAAAACACGGGCGGTTTTGTAAAAAAATTTCCTCCGGTACATGACAGACGCGCGCGCATGTGCTATAATAGAGCGGTGGGATGCGCCGAATCAGCCGATAAAGGAGGATCGCATCAACCGGATATTTGCGCAGACCGTTTGTTCCATACAGTATCCATTGAATTCAATTGTTTCGGAGGTAAAAATATGCGTAAAATTTTCAGTATCATTTTCGCCGTTGTTTTCGTCGTTGCGGGTATCTTTGTAATCGTGATGGGCGCCGGCAGGCTCAGCAGCAAAAAGGATTACGACGCCTCAACAACCGGCGTGATCGTCGGCATCGAACGCGAATGGAGCGGCACCGACGAGGACGGCTTTGACCAGTATGATTACACGGTCTATGTCAATTATGAGGTAGACGGCCAAAAGTATGAAAACGTCAAATACCCGAGCTACGACAGCTCGATGGAAAAGGGCGGCGAGGTCGAGATCCTATACAAGTCGTCTGACCCCACAGACATTGCGGAGGGCAACCTGACCGGCAACGCCACCATTATGATCGTGATCGGCGCCGTATGTACGCTGGCCGGCGTGGTGGCGGTGATCAAATCCATCGTCCGTCCGTAAGGACCTTTGCGCCTTTCCTCAGCAGCATGAAAAACAGCCGTTTCAACGAGACGGCTGTTTCTTTTTGTGCGGCTGGGCCGACCGGGTGTTTTTATAAAACCGCTTTCAGCACCGGCTCCAGCGCCTTCGCCATGCAGTAAAACCCGAGATCATTGGGGTGGCAGTTATCCACCGTACCGGAATCACCGCCGAAAAGCTGCAGCATCGTTGTGCCGTCAATAAAATATGTATGGCGGTCCCCCGCCTGCACCGCTGTTTCCCACGTATGCTTCACGATATCCCTGCGCAACAGGTCGTCGTGATTCGGATTCGGCTGCGGGCGCGAAAGCAGGATGATCGGCAGCGTCGGCTGTTGTTCCCGCACAGAGCGGAAAAACGCTTCGTGCGTGGCTTCCAGATATGCCGGGTCAGGTGCGTTGTGGTCATAATCCAGCACAAAAGCGGACATCCTGCATCCGGCAATATAAGCCGCCATACAAGGTTCTCCCCGGGCACTGCCGGAAAAGCCCAGATTCAGGTGATCACAGGACAACAGCCGGGAGAGAATACTTTGATAGGCGTTGCCGGGACGGGACGCACACCCGCCCTGTGTGATGGAGGAGCCGTAATATACGACGGGTGTTGTGATACGGTATGGGGCGGCTTTTCCAAGTATGCAGCCTTTCGGCAGCCCGATCTCCAATCGCTTCACGCCGCTGTAGAGCGGAAAATGAATCGTGATCTCCCGCGCACCGCCTTCCCCGAGGTCTATTTCCGATGTATATCCATCCGTCATATCTTCAGGCGGCACAAAGGTCCCGCGGTAAACATCATCCGCGTAAAGATCAAACCCCGCGCTGCCGGTGAATGCGAAATGCGGCATCCTGGTCACGGCGCGCAGCTCGGCACGCAGCACGATGCGGTTTGCATCCGTCCGAAAGCGAACGCGGCCGCCGGCCGTGTTCAGATTCAAAAATTTCACACCGATGTTTGTCGCGGCGGCAAGCGCATGGGGGATCCGGTAATAACCCGCCGCATCCCGCAACAGTCCGTGAACCGTGAAAGGCGGACGGGAAACGTCAAAGAAGACCGTTTGTGCGGCGTCCGGCGCAGCTACGATAAAGTTTTTGTCGAATTCTTCAATACGCATTTGTGATTCATTCCTTTCCGCGGTTGCTCCATTGCCTATAAAAAAAGTTGATGTGTCTTTATTATACACCAACCCACCGGTTTTTCAAGCGCAACAAAAAAATCTCCGTCATCCTTTCTGCATGATAAAGCAACCCGCAAAAATGAAATCGTTTCCCGAAAGATCAAATGAAAGCAAGCCTGTTCCATTTTAGAAAGGCAGATCCTTCCATGTGAGACATTTATAAAGATTGAGTGAATATTCACTCAAGGCTGCTTCGCTGCAGGGATGATTGCCGCGGGGCGGCAAGTGATGATACAGCTTCGCTGTAGTTATGATTGCTTCGCAAGTGATGATGCTGCTTCGCAGCAGTGATGATTGCTGCGCAGTCGTTATGGAGTTATAAAAAAACGATCGGCAGCCGTCAGGCGCCGATCTCATAACTGCGGCGCAGCCGCATCTAAACTGCAGCTTCGCTGCATCTAAACTGTAAACTGAAAAAAGCACTGCTTCTGCAGTGCTTTTTTTCTGGTGCCGGAAGCGGGGGTCGACGCGCGGCGCGAACTGCGCGCCTTGGTCGGCCGCGGTCACGACAGTCCACCGGACTGTCGCTCTGTGCCGCGGCTCCTTCGACCCCCTTGCATCTGTTTCGAAAAAGAAAACGCACCCGAAAGCAACTACCTTTCAGGTGCGTTTTGCTGGTGCCGGAAGCGGGGGTCGAACCCGCACGGTGTCGCCACCACTGGATTTTGAGGAATTCAGAGTATCCGGACGGTAAACGGCAGAAAACAGCCGTTGAACGGAAGTTGACGGAAGCTGCTTCCCCTTGATTTTGAAGCTTTTTCCGGCATTTTGTCCACCAAAAGTTCCATTCCCTTTGCGGCGCAAGGTTTTGGAGGACATTGCTGGTATCCGAAAAAATCGGAGGACATTCGGAGGACATAGCCCTTTTTTCGAAGGATACCAAACATGAGCAGCCGCGGTGGATTATCTGCGGGCAAAAAGCAAATAAAACAGTGCTTTCATCTGCCGTTGACAAAACCAACTGAAAGGACTGTATGTCATGTTAAAACGAGAAGACTATGAACTGTTATTTGAAGATTATCCTGATGTGCTGACGGTTCAGGAGCTGCGCAAAATGATGGGCGGTGTCGGCGAATCGACAGCACGGCACCTGCTGCAGACCGGCCACATTGAACACTTTGTGATCCAATGCACCTATTACATTCCGAAGATCTGTGCGATCGACTATCTGATGTCTCTGCACTATCGGCGCTACAGCAAAACACTGAAGCACCAGATCGACACAACCCCGCTTAAACAAAAACGAGCCGAACGCAGCAAAAAACTGAACGGTTGATATGGAGGTACGTGTATGATGAACGAGAATTACATGAACGAACGCACCAGCGTTTCCTATCAAAGCCACGCCGACGATTCCTTCCCGGATTTGAAAGCATCCGAACAGAAACGCCTTCCCCTCGGCAAGTATGGCAGAATGCGCCGAACGTACTTGAAAGAGCAGTTCCCCGCCAAATACAACTGGATGGTCTGGCAGAGCACTCTTTGGCCGCATCTGCATCAAATCGACGCCGAGGCAGATGATCTGTTCAAAACGATCGTAGACCAGATGGCAAAAACCCGCGGTGTCAACGAACAGCTCAAAGCAGACGATCAATGGCGCTGGATTCAGGAAATGGGCAACATCCGCAATGCTGCAGAGGAAGTCGTGCTAAAAGAGGTGGTATACGCATGAGCAGTCTATCCGATGACCGTAAGAATTACCATATCTTTGCGGATGAAACAAGACGCGCACGCTGCGATGGCCGCGTCATTTCTTTTCGTTGTGTTTCTTTTGTTTCTTCGCTCGCTCAAGCGCTTTCTTCTTTGCGCGTTCAAGCTCTTTGCGATCATGCTCCGCGTATTTGATTTTTTCCTGCGTGCTCTTGCATTTCTCCGTTTGCCCGACCAGCTCCGATACAGTGATTCCGTAGATTTCCGACAGCGTGAGAAGCAGAAAAATATCCGGCGTACCGTCACCGCGTTCCCATTTTGAAATGGACTTATCGGAATAGCCAATCGCGTCGGCAAGCTGCGCCTGCGTGAATCCGTGCAGCTTTCGGTACAGTGCAAGGTTTTGCGCAATGACTTCTTCTCTCGGCTTTTCAGACATCGCAATCGTCCTCCTTTGTTCTCGGCTGATTCTATTCTACTCTCAGTAGAGATATTTGTCAAGTTCCATTCTACTAATCATAGAGATATATCTACTGATAAGGGGTTGTCTTTCTGTCGAAGGCGTCTTATACTTCCGCCATCAAACAAGCGATGCCGCAAACGCGGCGGAAAGGAAGCGAATCTCATGTACAAATACGAACTGCATTGTCATACAGGCGGCGTATCCCGCTGCGCAACAATCAACCCGAAGGATCTTGTGAGAAAATTTGAAAAAGAGGGATACAGCGGTCTTGTTTTGACCGACCACTACAGCCCGCTGACCTTCCTGCCGGGACACTATCTGCGTCCGCAAAAGGCGATCGAGCACTATCTTTCTTCTTATCACGAGCTCAAGGACTGGTGCGGCGACAGCTTCACCGTTCTGCTCGGGCTCGAGCTGCGGCACTACGGCGTGGTGAACGACTATCTTGTCTACGGCGTGGAGGAGGATTGGCTGAAGCGGCAGCCGAATATGCTGCTCTGGAGGGAAAAGAAAGTCTGCGAAGAGATGCACAAGCAGGGATACCTCATTTATCAGGCGCATCCGTACCGACCGCTGATCTATCGCTGCAATCCGAACTATATCGACGGGATCGAAGTCTTCAACGGTCATACCGACACGGTACGCAACGAAAAGGCGCTGCAATGGGCAAAAGCGCTCGGTAAGCCCATGTCGAGCGGCAGCGACACACATCGCGCGCAAGACAATCCCTGCGGCGGCATCGAAACGCTGCGACCGATCCAGAGCAATGCGGATCTGCTGGAGGTCCTGCGCAGCGGCAGCTACCGTCTGCTTCGTCCGAACGGAGGTGAACGCCATGCCGCGCACAAAGCTGGCTGACCGTACTTTGCCGCCCTACACGCGCGGCGAAGAGATCTTCAACATGGTGTCGCACATCGTGGGCGGCGGCTTCGGCGTTGTTGCGCTGGCGCTTTGCGTCGTCTTCGCCGTTTTGCACCGCAACTGGTGGGGGCTTGCCGGTGGCGTCGTCTATGGACTGACTATGATTTTTCTGTACACGATGTCCAGTGTTTATCACGGGCTGACGCAGGAAAAGCCCAAAAAGGTGATGCAGGTTCTGGATCACTGCACGATCTACGCGCTGATCCTCGGCACCTATGCGCCGATCCTGCTGACCGGCCTGCGCCGCGATTTCCCGAAGCTGACGCTGATCCTGACCCTGTTTATTCTTACGGCGACCGCAATCGGCGTCACCTTCACCGCTATCGACTTTCACCGCTATGCGGCAGTTGCTATGAGCGGCTATTTCGTGGTCGGCTGGTGTGCGCTGTTTGCGCTGAAGCCGATCGTGCAAAGCTTCGGTTGGCCGCTGTTCCTTTGGCTGCTCGCCGGCGGCGTAGTCTACACATTGGGTATGATCTTTTATGCGTTCGGGAGAAAGAAGAAGTTTTTCCACAGTGTGTTCCACTTGTTCATTCTCGGCGGCAGCGTGCTGCAGTTTATCGGCATTTTGCTGTACTGTATGTAAGAGCGAATATCTCCGTGCAAAGAATCATGAAAAGGGAAAGAAATGCTGCGAAAAAGATTGCAATCATTTTTCATCATGCTATAATAGAAAAAGACAGAGCCTGCCTTTGCCAGAAAAAAAGGATTTGCTGTTATGAAAACAAGAATCGAAGCCGATTCCATCGGCGAAAAAGAGATCCCCGTTGACGCATACTACGGCGTGCAGTCACTGCGGGCAAAGGAAAACTTTCCAATCACCGGCATCCCGATGCACTTTGAGCTGATCAAGGCGCTCGCGCAGCTGAAACGGGCGGCGGCGATGACCAACCGCGACTCGGGCAGACTGGACGGCAAAAAGGCAGAATCCATCATTCAGGCCTGCGACGAGATCATTGAAGGCAAGCTCCACGACCAGTTCATCGTGGACGCCATTCAGGGCGGCGCGGGCACCTCCACCAATTGACCTTTTTGACATAATCCTCCACTTTTATTATTGCAGAGAGACCTTAATGGGGCAAGTTTAAACCCCCGGAAATCGGATCTCCGGGGGTTTTCTCTGCACGATATTCTGTTCCCTGCGGTCAGCAGTCTTTCTCCAAATGCCAGATATCATTGTTGTAC
>CACWJV010000101.1 GCA_902761265.1 Oscillospiraceae bacterium
AAACGCCGGTGCAGCTCTGGATCGCGTGCCTGCTGTTTTTAGCCGCCATGTTTCCGCATGAGTTTTTACACGCGCTGTGTTTTCGCGGCGATGTGGAGCTTTATACCTGGTTCAAACGCGGCGCGCTGTTTGTCGTCGGCACAGAGGATATGCCCAAAGGCCGGTTCATTTTTATGAGCCTTTTGCCGAATCTGGTTTTGGGCGTTGTGCCGTTCGCTGTGTTTTTGTTTTTGCCGCAACTGACGGCGCTCGGCTTCTTCGGTCTCATCGCCTTCTCCGCGGGCTTCGGCGACTATATCAACGTCTTCTTTGCGCTCACACAGATGCCGAAAGGTGCACTGACCTATATGCACGGCTTTCACTCCTATTGGTACGAGCCGGAAAAATAAAAAAATTCACAAAAAACACTTGCTTTTTTTGGCAAGCTGTGATAAACTATTCAAGCATTTGTTCCCGCCGCTTTGCGGCGTGGTTTGATGCCGGCTGATTCAGTCAGAAATTTACAAGCGGTCCTCTGCTGCTCTTGCGGTACGAACGTGGCAGAATCTAAGGAGGAAAAACCCAATGGACGCACTCAAACTCATCTCCGACGCGAGCCTCAAAACTGAGGTACCCGAAATCGAAATCGGTTCCACCGTCCGCGTTCACGTAAAAATCCGTGAAGGCGAGCGCGAAAGAATCCAGATGTTCGAAGGCACTGTCATCGCCAAGCGCGGCAGCGGTATCTCTTCCACCTTCACCGTCCGCCGTGTTTCCTACGGCGTTGGCGTGGAACGTGTGTTCCCCGTGCATTCACCGAACGTGGTGAAGGTTGACCTTGTCAGAAAAGGTAAGGTTCGCAGAGCTAAGCTGTATTATCTTCGCGACAGAGTCGGTAAGGCTGCGAAGGTCAAGGAAAAGCTGGGCTGATTCGAAGAAAAATTGGGGAGCGGTCTGCTTCCCTTTTTTTCATTTCACCGATATAGAAAGGATGCATTGCCATGCAGGAAGATTTGACCAAAAAAGACAAAAAGGACCTCTCCTTTGCCGATAAACTCGCGATCAACTGCTACGATCTTGCGTCGGTGCTGGTGTCGGCGATTGTGACCATCATGCTGATCTTCACTTTCGTGTTCCGCATCGTCGGCGTGGTCGGCACATCTATGGTGCCCACCCTCCAGGACGGCGACTGGCTGGCGATCACGGCGTGGGACAAAAAGCCGGAATACGGCCAGGTCATCATCATCACGCAGCCCAACTGGTTTGACGAGCCGATCGTCAAGCGCATCATCGCCACCGAAAACCAGACTGTGGACATCAACTTCAGCAAGGGCGAAGTCTATGTGGACGGCGTGCTGCTCGACGAGCCGTATATCAACAACCTCACGCTCAACCAGGAGGACGGCGTCACATTTCCGCTGACGGTGCCGGAGGGTCACGTCTTTGTCATGGGCGACAACCGGCAGGGATCGACGGACTCCCGGTCGGAAAAGATCGGCTTCATCGACGAAAACTACATTCTCGGGGTGGTCAAGCTGCGTCCGTTCAACATCAATAACTATGACCGGAAGTTTTCGTTCTATAAATTCACCGACTGGAAAATCAGCCAGGCTGTGCTGACGCCGGCGTCGCCGCAAGCCTAAAAGGGGAAAGACCATGCCCGATATGCAAAAACAAACCGTCCAGTGGTTCCCCGGCCACATGGCGAAGACGCGGCGGCTGATCAAGGAAAGCCTGCCGCTGGTCGACTGTGTGACCGAACTACTCGACGCGCGCATCCCGCTGGCAAGCCGCAACCCGGAGCTTGACACGCTGACCGAACGCAAGCCGCGCATCGTGCTGCTCAACAAGTGCGATATGGCCGACGAGGAGACGACGCGCCGCTGGATCGAATGGTTCCGGCTGCGGGGACAGGCCGCCATCGCGGTAGACTGCCGCAGCGGCAAGGGCCTCGGGCAGTATCATGCGCTTGTGCGCCGGGTGCTGGCCGATAAAATCAAAGCCAACGAAGCGCGCGGTATGCCGGGCAAATCCTTGCGCGTGATGGTTGTGGGGATTCCGAATACAGGCAAATCCTCGTTTATCAACCGCATGGCCGGCAAAAACCGCGCCAAGGTTGCCGACCGTCCGGGCGTGACGCGCCACAATCAGTGGTTCGCTATCGGCAGCGGCATCGAGCTGCTCGACACGCCGGGTGTGCTCTGGCCGAAATTTGACGATCCTGCCGTGGGCGACAAGCTCGCCTTCATCGGCTCGGTCAAAGACGAAGTGACCGACAGCGAAACGATGGCCTGCCGGCTGATCCGCGCATTGCAAAGCGGCTATCTCGAGCTGCTTTGCGAACGCTACAAGCTCGACAAAGCCGACGCCGACGGCGCAGAACCCTACGCGGTGCTGGAACTGATCGGTGCCAGACGCGGCATGAAAATGCGCGGCGGCGATGTGGATACGGAGCGTGCGTCGATCATGCTTTTGGACGAATACCGCGGCGGCAAGCTCGGCCGCATTTCGTTTGAACAACCGAATTTTGAATAAAAAAGCTGCCGGTGGGCAGCTTTTTTATTCAGGGCCGAGGGCCAAGGGCAAAGGGCAAAGGGCCAAGGGCAAAGGGCAAAGGGCAGGGGTAAGAGCCAAGGGCAAAGGGCCAAGGGCAAAGGGCAAAGGGCAAAGGGCAAAGGGCAGAGGCAGGTTGCGGCTGTATATTCTTTTCCGCGTATGCCCATACTGATAAAAACCGCCGGCGTCTTTTTTGGCCTTTGCCGGCATATGCTGGCATGAGGTGGTTTTTCATGCTGCAAATTCTCCAGTCGATCCTGTCGCGTCTGCTGTTTTTGACGCTCCATCTGCAAAACGCGTCGTCCTTTCCGCCGCCGCTTTCGGCTGCCCGGGAACGCGAACTGCTGGGGCTGTGGCGCCACACAGGCGACAAAGCCGCCCGCGCTGCGCTGATTGAACATAACCTCCGGCTCGTGGCGCACATCATGAAAAAATATTACGCCGCCGAAAGTGATCAGGAGGATCTCATCTCCATCGGCACCATCGGACTGATCAAGGCGGTCGATTCGTTTGACCCCGACAAAGGTACGCGCCTTGCAACCTATGCGGCGCGGTGCATCGAAAACGAGATTCTCATGCACTTTCGCGCCCGCCGCCGCACCGCCGGCACGGTGAGCTTGAGCGAACCGATGGAAAGCGACAGCGAGGGCAATCCGCTTTCGCTTCTGGATCTGATCTATACCGAGGACACCATCGCCGACGATCTTGACGTCAAACGCAAAACGCGCCAGCTCTACGCGTTTCTTGCCGAGATGGAGGATTCGCGCGAAAAACAGATCCTAATCAGCCGCTACGGTCTGTACGGCGGCCGGGAGATGACGCAGCGCGAACTGGCAAAGTCGCTCGGTATCTCGCGCTCGTATGTGTCGCGGCTTGAAAAAAAGGCGCTCTCTCTTTTGCGTGCCCGGTTTGACGCCCTGCAGACGGGCGGAAAATCTTAATATTTTATATATTTTTTCCCTTTCTTATTGATTTCGCCGGGTGATTTTATTATAATATATGCTGTATATGTATACATGACTTTGTTTATTTGCGGAGGTCTACGGATATATGGCAAACTCCAACGAACAAAAAGCCCGGGCGGCTGCAAACGCTGAAGTGAAAAAACCGGTAAAACGGAAAAAGAAACGCCGCGTCAAGCGTAAGCACCCGGTGCTCTTTACCATTTTCCTGGTCTTTTTCGTGCTGATGATCTCCGGCATTCTGACCGGTGTTGTGGTCGGCACGTCCATGTTCCGCTATGTGGACGGCGTGGTCAACGGCAAAAAGGTGATCGACCTCGATTATTACAAGAGCACCCAAAGCCAGACTTCGATCCTCTATGCCTATAACAGCAAGGACAAGCCTGTGGAGCAGACGCGTCTGCACGGTGAAGAAAACCGGATCTGGATCGACTATGACGAAATGCCGGACGATCTGATCTGGGCGTTCGTGTGTCTGGAGGACAAGCGTTTCTTTGAACACAGCGGCGTCGACTGGCGGCGTACCATCGGCGTTATGGTCAAGCCGAGCTACAACGGTCAGGGCGGTTCCACGATCACCCAGCAGCTTATCAAGAACCTCACCAAGAAAAACGAAGTGACCTATATCCGCAAATTCAACGAGATTTTGCGCGCGCTGAACCTCGAAAACTACTATTCCAAAACCGAGATCCTCGAAGCCTACCTCAACGAGGTGTACCTCGGCTGCGGCTGCTACGGTGTGCGTACCGCCGCGGAACGCTATTTCGGCAAAGAGGTCAAGGATCTGACGCTGACGGAATGCGCGACCCTCGCCGCCATCACCAAAGCGCCCTATACCCAGAACCCGGTCTACAGCTATGAAAAGAACCATGAGCGCGAACAGTACTGTCTGGAGTGTATGTATCTGGAAGGCAAACTCTCCGAAAAGCGCTATCAGAAAGCCCTCAAAAAGGACGTTAAGATTCTCAAAAACAACACCATCTCCAACGCCGGCGGCGCCGACCAGCATATCCTTTCGTGGTACGAAGAATACGTCATCGACCAGGTCATCGCCGATTTGCAGGCCGAATACGGCTACGAATACAGCGAAGCGTCGCGCATGGTGTACTACGGCGGTCTGAACATCTATTCCGCCGTCGATCTCGACGTACAGGCAAAGCTCGAAAAGATCTATCTCAACCGCGAAGGCTTCCCGAATTCCATCCGGGACAAGGAAGGCCGTCTGCCGCAGTCTGCCATGACCATCATGGACTATCAGGGCCGCATCATCGCCATTGCAGGTGGCACCGGCGAAAAGACCGCCAACCGCGCCTACAATCGCGCCACCGACAAACGCGCCAAACGCCAGCCCGGTTCCTCGATGAAACCGCTGGGCGTCTATGCGCCGGCGATGGATCTCGGTCTGATCTCGCCGACGTCTCCGATTCTCGAAAAAGCGATTATGCTCAACGGCAGCCTTTGGCCGCGCAACTTCAACGGCGACCACGGCTCCGGCAACTATATCTCTGTGCAGGAGGCGCTGGTCCGCTCGCTCAACACCGTGCCGGTCCGCATTCTGCATGAAATGCTCGGCGTCAATTCGGCGTTTGAATACGCGAACGACCACTTCCATCTGCATTTGTCCAACAACGACAAGGATCTCAGCCCGCTGGCCGTCGGCGGCACCAACACCGGCGTGACGACGCTCGAAATGGCGGCGGCGTTCGCCACATTCGGCAACGGCGGCAAGTATTATACGCCCTACAGCTATTATAAAGTCACCGACCGCAACGGCGAAGTGCTGCTTGACCACACCAAGGACGAACCGGAACAGGCGATCAAGCTCGCCACGTCGAACTCCATGCGTTCGATGATGACCAAAGCGGTCACGCAGTCCAACGGTACGGGCTACGGCTCGCAGATCCCGCGGTTCCAAACCTTCGCCAAAACCGGTACCACATCGGACAACTGCGACAAATGGTATTGCGGCGGCACTCCGCACTATGTGTGCGCCGTTTGGTACGGCTTTGACTACCGCGCCGATTTGCGTACCGGAGCGTCCAACCCGTCCAAGAATATCTTCCGCTATGTCTTCTCCCAGATTTCCGCCGATCTGCCGCAAAAGACCTTTGCCGATACAATCAAGGAGTGCGGCGGCGACGAAGAGGACGCCACCGAAATGATCTCCACGGATCCCGTTACGACCCGCGCAACAACAAGTGCAACGACAACGGCGTCGGACGATGAGGATGACGACGACACCACCAAGGCGACCACCGCTTCCACTACACAAAGCACGACCCGTTCTACGACCGCAGCGCCCACAGCGCCGCCGACAACGGCTGACGGCCCGCAGATGGTCGACGCAGGGTAACGCCTATGGTGATTTTGTCGGTCGATTACGGCGACGCGCGCACCGGTCTTGCGGTGTGCGACCGGCTTGAGATGCTCGCGTCTCCCGTCGGCGTGATCGCGGAAACCTACGCGCCAAAGGTGATCGAAAAGATCCGTGACCGGATCGCGCCGCTCGGTGTGCAGCGCATCGTGGTCGGTCTGCCGCGCAATATGGACGGCTCGTTTGGCGAACGGGCGCAAAAGTGCCAATCGTTCGCCGCAGATCTGCAGACCGCGACCGGGATCGAAACCGTGACCTGGGACGAGCGGCTGACGACCGTTGCCGCCCACCGGGCGCTTTCCGACGTCAACGTCCGCGGCAAAAAGCGAAAAGCCGTTGTGGACGCCGTATCTGCGGTGATGATCCTCGAGGATTATTTGAAATCGAAGCATTAAAATCAGCTCCTGCCTGACGGCGGGAGCTATATTTTTTTGGAAATCAGTATATTTTTATTGACAAACGATAAAACTTGTGCTATACTGCACGCAGATCCAACAAAAAGGAGACGATAGGATGTATACTTCCGTAACCTCGGCCAAATTGACACGCGTGCTCACCGCGGGCTTTTGCGTGCTGCTGCTGGCGCTGATGATTTTGTTCCCGCGTCTGTTGGCGTTTTATTTCGCCTATCTCGACGTCGCACTGCGGCACAAGGTGATGTTCGCGTTTTATCTGTGCTGTCCGGCTGCCGGGACGGCGCTGGTGAGCATTCTTTTGCTGATGACCAACATTATCCACGACCGCGTGTTTACCGCGAAAACTGTCTTTTTCATGCGGCTGCTGTCGTGGTGCTGCGCATGGGTCGCAGCGGTGTGCCTCGGCTTCGGCTTCTTTTGGGCGCCGCTGCTGGTGTTCGCGCTCGGCGCCGCGTTTATGACGCTGATTTTGCGCGTGCTCAAAAGCGTACTGGCGCGTGCCGTGGCGATCAAAGAAGAAAACGAATTGACGATCTGAGAGGTGCGGCATGGCGATTGTTGTAAATTTAGACGTGATGCTCGCGAAGCGCAAGCTCTCCTCGGGCGAGCTTGCCGCAAAGGTCGGCATCACCCAAGCGAATCTGTCGATCCTAAAGACCGGCAAAGCCAAAGCCGTCCGCTTTTCGACGCTGGACGCGATTTGCAAAGCGCTCGACTGCCAGCCGGGCGACATTCTCGAATACCAAAAGGAGGAGCTGTAATGATGAACGAATATCAAGCACCGCAGCCGCAAAACGAACCGCAGCCCGGTTTTCGTTTGCCGAAGACAACGCTGACGGATGCGGTCGTACCGGTTCTCTGTTTTCTTTTGACCTGGGGACTGTTTTCCTCTATTTTATCCTTCGGCGGCCCGTCTGCCTGGACAGCCGCTTGCTACGCCGGATTGTTCACGCTCGCAACAGTCTATGTCACGGCAAAGCAAAAGCGTTTTCGTCCGGCGGCGCTGCTGCCCGGCCTGTGTGCGCTCGCGGTCAGCAGCGGCTTCCTTTTGCACAACGACACCAGTGATTTCACACTTTTGGCGTTTCTGCTGCTGATCCCGCTGTCGGGCTTCTACTGCCTGTCGCTCACAACCGCAAATTTGCACCCGTTTGGCTCGTTTTATGTGCTACTCGACTTGCTCCACTGTGAATTGCTCGTGCCGCTCAAAAACCTGTTTTTGCCGCTGCGCGCCCTGTCGGAGTCCCGGCGGGCGAAAAAGAAAAACAGGGGAGTTCCGGTCAAACGCAGACGCCTGCTGCCGGTGCTGCTCGGCGTGCTTGTTGCGCTGCCGCTGCTGTTTTGGGCGGTGTCGCTGCTGATCGATGCCGACGCCGCGTTCGAAAGCGTGCTC
>CACWJV010000102.1 GCA_902761265.1 Oscillospiraceae bacterium
GGTCACGGTCTGCCGATAGGTGTGGGTGTGCGCCGCCGCGGCAAAGACCGGCGTGCCGAGCGACAAAAGCAGCAGCACGCTCAGCAGCAGCGCAAGAAAACGTTTTTTCATACACAATGCCTCCATAAGATTTGGTAGTACCAATCTACCACATCCGGCGGCAAAGCGCAATGCAAAATGTTTGCCAGAAATGGAAAAAACCGGCATGCTGCAGCATACCGGTCGGATTCAGATCAAGGTTTCCAGCCTTTCGATCTCCCGCAGCACACACTGCGGGGCCGGCGCGCCGGTGACCGTGCGCTTGTTGACGCAACGGTCTAGGTTGATCGCGTCATAGACGTCTTCGTCAAACAGGTCGCACGCTTCCTTGTACTGCGCGATCGGCAGCGTTTCGAGCGTCAGATTCTGCGCGATACAGGACGCCACGAGCTGACCGACGCATTTATAGGCGTCGCGGAACGGCAAACCCTTATACACAAGATAGTCCGCGCAGTCGGTCGCGTTGATAAAGCCCTTGGCCGCCGCCGCGCGCAGATTGTCTTTGCGCACACGGGCGGTTTCCAGCATCGGGGCGAAGGTGTCCAGACACATCAAAACCGTATCGAGCGCGTCGAACACCGCCTCCTTGTCCTCCTGCATATCCTTGTTATACGCCAGCGGAATCCCCTTCATCACAGTCAGCATCGTCATCAGATCGCCGAACACACGGCCCGATTTGCCGCGCACCAGCTCGGCGATGTCGGGGTTTTTCTTTTGCGGCATAATGCTGCTGCCGGTGGAAAACGCGTCGTCAAGCTCCACGAATTTAAACTCCCACGAGCACCACAAAATCACTTCCTCCGCAAACCGCGACAGATGCACCATCAAAATCGACAGACACGAAAGCAGCTCCAGCACATAGTCGCGGTCGGACACCCCGTCAAGGCTGTTGTGGCTGATGCCGGAAAGACCGAGCTGTTCGGCCACAAAGTCGCGGTCCAGCGGATAGGTTGTGCCGGCGAGCGCACCCGAACCGAGCGGAGAGACGGCCATACGCTTTTTGCAGTCCAAAAGCCGGTCGCGGTCACGAAGCAGCATTTCGGCGTAGGCCAGCAGATGGTGGCCAAACGTCACGGGCTGGGCGCGCTGCAGATGGGTATAGCCCGGCATGACGAAATCATACGTTTCCTTCGCCTTTGCAACCAGCACGCGCAGCAGCCGGTCGATGCTGTCTTTGAGCTTTTCGGTTTCGTCGAGCAGGAACAGCCGCAGATCGAGCGCAACTTGATCGTTGCGGCTGCGGGCGGTGTGCAGCCGTTTGCCGCTGTCGCCGATCCGGCGCGTCAGCTCCGCCTCCACAAAGGTGTGGATATCCTCGGCGGTCATGTCGATGCTGAGCTCGCCGCTTTCGAGCTCCGCTGCGATCTCGCGCAGCGTTTTGGTGATGATTGCGCTTTCCGCTTCGTCAATGATCCCCTGTTTGCCGAGCATGGCGGCGTGGGCGATGGAGCCGCGGATGTCCTGCGAAGCCATCCGGCTGTCGAACGAAATGGACGCGTTGAAGTCGTTGGTCTGTTTGTCAAGTTCCTTTTGGAACCGTCCTTGCCAAAGGGGCATAAAAAGTCCTCCTGTGCGATTGAAATAACGTGTATTATCATACACGGTTTTTGGGATTTGTCAAGCTGTTTTCGGATATTTATACATCGAGCCGGATCTGATGCGCCGCCATGTCCACGGTTTCGTCATCTAAAAAGCGCACGCCCTCGCGTTCGAGCATCTGCCTTTGCACACCCGGGCCGCCAAACGCAAATCCCGGCGCCACACGGCCGTCCTTGGTCACAACCCGGTGGCACGGGATCACGCCCGGCTGCGGATTTTTGTGCAGCGCATAACCCACGACCCGCGCCCAGCGCGGATTGCCGGCAAGATATGCCACCTGTCCGTAGGACGCGACGCTGCCCTTCGGAATGGCGCGCACCACTTCATAGATCTTTTCAAACGTCGTCATGCTGTTGCCTCTCAAAATATGCTTTCGCCGCAGCCAGATGGTCGGTCTGCACCAGATCGAAACCCTTGTTGCGGTACCATCCCCAGCCGGTGTCCGGGTCGCCGGTAACGGCGGTGTCGTCGGTGTGCGTTCCGGCAATCACAGCGCGTTCGTCATAAACGATCGCATTGCCCCAGATGCAAAGGCCGTTTTGGTGCAGCCACGCGATATGGTCGTCGCTGACCACGGGCGCGTCGTCGGTTTTAAACAGCGCTTCAATCCCGGCAAAGCGCAGCCGCCGCCCGCGCAGCGATTGCGACACGTCGTCTTTTTCGCGCACAATGGCCAGAAAGCGCATATCCGGCGCGGTTTCCTCCACCCGCCGCAGGTCGTGTTCCGATGTGCCGGTCTTGATCAGCACGTCGTCCGCCATCCCGTGGCGCCGCACACAGTCGGCGATGGCCGCGGGCGCGGTCCAGAATTTGTCGAGGTTGACCATGCAGTGCCCCCGGAGCAGCTCGAGCGCGTCGTCGAGCGTGAGCACAGGCTGGCTGGTTTTTGTGTGATCGCCGTTGCGGTAGCGCAGCTTTTCGATTGACTTGTCAGACCGCACGCACAGCAGCTTTTTTGTGCCGATATGCGCCGGTTCCATCCCCGGGTGAAACACGAACAGACTGCCGGACCGGGACAAGGCCACGTCCAGCTCCACCACGTCCGCCCCGAGCGAAATCGCGGCGCGAAACGCCGCTTCGCTGTTGCTCGGAATATTGCCGCCGGTGACGCCGCGGTGCGCCACAAGCAGCGGCGTTTTTCCGTTTCGAATCAGTTCCATATTGTCACCTCACGCGCCCAGCAGCGACTGCATGAGCTGTTCGATCTGGCTTTCGCTCATCGCGCCCATCTGCGTGTGCAGCAGCGTGCCGTCGGATCCAACGAGCACCGTTGTCGGAATCGAACGCACGCCGTAGGCGACGGCGGCGCCGGCGTCCAGATCGAAATAGACCGGAAAGCTGTAGCCGTTTTCGGCAACAAACGCTTCGACGGCCGGCTGATCCTCGCCGTTGTAGCCGTCGGTCAGATCGACCATCATAAATTCGATTTTGTCGCCGTAGGTCTCATACGCCTTGTTGATGTCGGCCAGCTCCGAACGGCACGGCGGGCACCACGTCGCCCAAAAGTTGATAAACACGGGCTTGCCGGCTTTTTCCGCCAGTGTCGCCGTGCTGCCGTCCGCGTTGTAGACCGTGAAATCCGGCGCGGCGGATTTTGCCTGCACCTCCCCGGTCACGTCGCTTTGCGCTGGCGGGTCATAGGGCACGGTCGGCTCGGTCAGTCGGCTGAGCATGCGGTAGGCGACCGTGCCGCCGGCGAGCAGCAGAACGATCACGAGGATGAGGATGACCAGGGTTCTCTTTTGTTTCATAAGAAGTCCTCCGTTACATCAGTTTGCCGATCACGCGCGTCATCAGACCCGTTGCCATCAGAACGCCGATGACGATCAGGAAAATGCCGCACACGAGGTTGATCACTTTGTAATGCTGTTTAATAAAGTTGAACGTACCCTTGAGCCGGTCGATCAGCACGGCCGAGAGCAAAAACAGGCTGCCGAGTCCCAGCGAATAGCAAAGCAGCAGCAGTACCCCGCGCCACGCCGTGGCCGACGCGGAGGCGAGCATCAGCGCCGAACCGAGGAACGCACCCACGCACGGGGTGAGCGAAACGGAATAGATTACGCCGAACAAAAACGCCGAAAAGGCGCCGCTGATCTTGCGGCTGTTTTGCATCCCTTTGAAAAACGGCAGACGGAACACCTCGAGATAGGACAGACCGAACAGAATCACGATCACGCCGCAGACGATGTCCACAATCACCTGATAGCGCCGCAAAAGCGACCCGAGCGACCCGGCAAACAGCCCCAAAAGACAAAACACCAGCGTAAAGCCGCCCACAAACGCCGCCGCGTTGACAAGCGTTTTGCTTTTTTTCTCCGCGCTTCTGTCACCGCCGGCAAAATACGAAATATACAGCGGCAGCATCGGCAGCATACAGGGCGAAATGAACGAGATGACGCCCTCCAAAAAAGTCACAAGATAATTCATACGATCTCCACCTCACGTTATCTTTATTATTATACCATAGGTGAAACGCGGAATGCAAGCAGAATTGGCTTCGCAGCCGTCAGTCATCAGCCATCAGTTAACAACGTGAAGTCTCTGCTCTCTTGTTTCTTGCCATCCCCCTTTAAAATTTCTTTATAATTTTTTTGCGAATTTCTATTGACAAAGGCGCTTTAAAGTGCTAAAATGCTGATAAACCGATGAGAAAGAGTGAGTAGGTTTTCTCCCTTTCCCCTCAGCGAGCCGCGGGCGGTGCAAGCGCGGCGGGAAACACAAAACCGAATGGACTTTCGAGGGCAAGCAGAACCGCGTTTGCGCAGTATGCGAGACGGAGAGCGACACTTCGTTACCAACAGTCAGCGTATGACAGTACGCATGAGTGGGCGCTAATGCGCCAAGCCGGGTGGCACCGCAGGAAGATTGGTTCTCCTGTCCCAGCAAAAGACTGGGGCAGGAGTTTTTTCTTGTCTCGGCAACCGGCATCCGGTCGCTCAGCCGGATGCCGCAACGGTTCAAAAATAATAAAAAGAAAGGAATGACCGTGATGAGCAAGATCCCGTACAAAATCTATCTGAACGAAAGCGAGATGCCGACCGCATGGTATAACCTGCGCGCCGACATGAAAACGAAGCCCGCGCCGCTGCTCAACCCCGGCACCCACGAACCCATGTCCGCGAGCGACCTTGCGCCCGTGTTCTGCGACGAGCTGATTCAGCAGGAGCTCGACAACGACACCCGCTATTTTGAAATCCCCGAAGAGATTCTCAACTTCTACAAAATGTACCGTCCCTCGCCGCTCGTGCGCGCCTACTGTTTGGAAAAGAAGCTCGGCACCCCGGCGAAGATCTATTACAAATTTGAAGGCAACAACACCTCCGGCTCCCACAAGCTGAACTCCGCCAGCGCCCAGGCGTATTACGCCAAAAAGCAGGGCCTGAAAGGTGTGACCACCGAAACCGGCGCCGGCCAATGGGGCACCGCGCTCTCCATGGCGTGTTCCTATTTCGACCTCGACTGCAAGGTGTTCATGGTCAAGGTCTCCTATGAGCAAAAGCCGTTCCGCCGCGAAGTGATGCGCACCTATGGCGCGTCGGTGACGCCGTCGCCGTCGATGGAAACCAAAATCGGCCAAAAGATCCTTGCCGACCATCCCGGCACCACCGGCTCGCTCGGCTGCGCGATCAGCGAAGCCGTGGAGGTTGCCACCAGCACACCCGGCTACCGCTATGTGCTGGGCTCCGTGCTCAACCAGGTGCTGCTGCACCAGAGCGTGATCGGTCTCGAGACCAAGGCCGCGCTCGACAAATACGGCATCAAGCCCGACATCATCATCGGCTGCGCCGGCGGCGGCTCCAACCTCGGCGGTCTAATCGCGCCGTTTATGGGCGAAAAGCTGCGCGGCGAAGCGGACTACCGCATCATCGCTGTGGAACCGGCGTCCTGCCCGAGCTTCACGCGCGGCAAGTTTGCCTATGACTTTGCCGACACCGGCATGGTCTGCCCGCTGGCCAAGATGTATACCCTCGGCAGCAACTTCATCCCCGCGCCGAACCACGCCGGCGGCCTGCGCTACCACGGCATGAGCCCGGTGCTCTCGCAGCTGTATCACGACGGCTACATGGAAGCGATCAGCGTGAAGCAGACCGACGTCTTTGCGGCGGCGGAGCAGTTCGCCCGGGTGGAGGGCATTTTGCCCGCGCCCGAAAGCGCCCACGCGATCAAGGCAGCCATCGACGAAGCGCTCAAATGCAAAGAGACCGGCGAAGAGAAGACCATCGTCTTCGGTCTCACCGGCACCGGCTATTTCGACATGGTAGCGTATGAAAAATTCCACGACGGCAAGATGGACGACTATATCCCGACCGACGAAGAGCTGGAAGCCAGCTTTGCGACGCTGCCGAAGGTGGAGTAAACAGCATATAAAAACCGTAGGGGCGGCCATTGGCCGCCCGCTTTTTTATATCATGTTTTCCTGTTTTTCCAACCATCTGCGCGGATTGTCATCAATATACGCCCATCGGGTCTGATAATCATAATCATCCCGCACCACATGGTCATAGAACCCTTTTTGCCAGACAGGTCTTCCTGCACGCTTTGTGACAACCCCTTTGAACTGATTCACGATTTGCTGCACCGCAGGGACACTCATCGGCCGCCCGCCGTCTCCGGTCAGGCACAACAAAACATGTACATGATTCGGCATAACAATATACCGGTCCACAGAAACGCCCGGATAATGTGCCGGTAGTTCCTGCAATGCCTGTTCCACAATCTTTCCAATCGGTGAGAGGAAAACAACAGGCGGGCGGCCGATGGCCGCCCCTACGGTAATACTTGATAATATACGCGCCTTTTCTTTGGTACAGATCGTCAAAAAATAGACGCCGTTCTGCGCGTAATCATAATTGGGCAGACGATTTTGCTTCCGCTGCGGTCTTTCCTGTTCCATATCTTCTCACTTCTCATGCACCAGCTTGCCGCTGATATGCTCCGCCGTAACGGCCACCACCAGCGCACGCGGCGCGTTGCGGCGCATGTCTTCCTCCACATCCTCCGTCGGCGGAAAATACTTTGCCGCGAGGGCGCGCAGCCATTGGTCGCGCATCGCGTCGTCTTTGATGACCTTCGCTTTTCCGAACACAACCACGCTGCGGACGTACCACGCCCAGTCGCCCTCGACCTTGTAGCCGTCGTCCATCACGGTGAAGCAGACCTTGCTGTCGCGTTCGATTGCGTCAAGCTTATGCCCCTCCACCGCCATATGGAAATACAGTGTGCGCGCGGCGGGATCGAACACAAAGTTCAGCGGCACGGCATAGGGGTAGCCGTCGTCACCGTGAACGGCAAGCACACCGCGCCGGGCGGTCTGCAAAACGGCAAGACAGTCTTCGTCGCTTAGCTGCTGTTTGAACCGTCGCATCTTTCGAAACATCAGTGTTCTCCCTCCTGCGGCTTTTTGGCGTTTGCCGCGGCAAAAAACCGGTCGTTCTGAATGATAAAGCGCTCGTGCGTACCTTCGCCGATCTTGCCGCTTTCGTCGAAAACGTCGACCTTGAACACCAGCCGGCGCCGGTCGATTTCAACAAGCTCGCTCTCACACGTCACCTGCATACCCAGCGGCGTGGCGGCAAGATGCCGCACGTCCACGCGCGTGCCCACAGTACCGCAGCCTGCGTCCAGAAACGGCTGCACGCTTTTCCACGCGGTCTCCTCGAGCAGCGCGATCATGGCCGGGGTTGCGAACACCTCAAGCGCGCCGCTGCCGTAAAAGGCGGCGGTCTGTTCGTAGTTGACGGTGATGGTCTGTTTGCCTTTGATTCCTGTTTCCAACATCATGGGTTCCTCCTTATTCTCGCGCCGAAGGCGCATATCATGTGCCTGCACATATCGAGCGCCGAAGGCGCATATCGAAAATCTGCGCAGCAGATTTATATCGACCCGTCTTCGTCGAGATATCGCCCGTGCGGGCGATTCGATAGATTGCCTGCGGCAATTCGATATACCGCCGCCTGAAGCGGCGGTTCGAGATGTCTGCTGTGCAGACAAGTTTTATTCTTCTTT
>CACWJV010000103.1 GCA_902761265.1 Oscillospiraceae bacterium
TTCGATTGAAACGCACCGAGCGAATCGTAGCGGCCGTATTTGTTAAAGTAGCGGCTGTCGTCGCCCGTGTGACTGAAAACGCCGTCAAGGATCACGCGGATGCCGCGCGCCTTTGCGTCGGCACAAAGGTGTTTCAGATCGTCCTCGGTGCCGAGAATCGGGTCGATCTTTTCGTAGTCGCCGGTGTCGTAGCGGTGGTTCGACTGCGCTTCAAAGATCGGGTTAAGATAGATACACGTCACGCCCAGCGATTCGAGGTAGTCGAGCTTTTGCCGGATCCCTTCGAGATCGCCGCCGAAATAATCGTTGTTGAGGACGCGCCCCTCCTTTGTCGGTTTCCAATCGGGCTCCCCGCCCCAGTCACGGCGCAGCACACGGTCGGCGGGCACTTTTTCTTTTTTTGTGCCGGAATTGTAAAACCGGTCGGGAAAGATTTGATAGATCAGACCGCCCCGCAGCCAGTCAACGGCTTTGAAGTCGCGCTCATAGACCGTGAGCTGCCAGTCGTGCATCCCGCCGGACAACACGCCGCAGGTGTCGCCGTTGTGGCGGATAGACAGCACGCCGAACGGTGTGGTGTAGTCAAAGTGGTAATAATAGAGACCGCTGTCCTGCGGGATATAGTCGATGCACCACCACTCCTCGTTGGTACCCTCCATCCGCAGCCAAAACAGGTCAAATCTCAGTTCGTCGCAGTTGTCGCGGTGTAAACAAAGCTGGACCCCGCTGCACTGGATCGCACGCGGCAGCACCACCTTGAATGTGATTTTTTCACCGGCTTTGACCGCGGAAAACGGATATTTAAACAGCTCGCTTCGTGAGCGGTAGGCTATGTGCTCCATAGGTAAATGCTTCCTCTCCCTGCCGTTCTGTTTTTCGGACGGCGTGCATAGAATGAATTGCAGAAATGATGAAAGGCGGATGGGGATGTTTGTTTTTTCCGTAACAGCAAAAAAATTGAAGTATATCGGCGCAGCGGCAGCGGTGTTGCTGCTGGCCGTATTGGGCGGCGTCTATCTCGTTTCGACGACCGAGACCGCCCAGGTGCTCGGCTCTACGGGCTTTGACCTGCGCGCCGGCACCGAGGAAGAACGCCTTGGTTTCTTTTCCCAATTCGGCTGGGCTGTCGACCCCGACAGCAAGGTTGTCAAAGAGGTCGCGCTGCCCGAAGAGCCGGATGACGTTTATAAAAAATATAACGAGTTGCAGCTTTCGCAGGGGTTCGATTTGATGCCGTATTACGGCAAGCGCGTGAAATGCTACAGCTATGACGTGCTCAACCACCCGTCAAACGACGAAACCGTGCGCGGCACGATCCTTGTGTATCGCGGCAAAGTGATTGCCGGCGACGTCGCTTCGGCGGCGCTGGACGGGTTTATGGAATCGATCGGCGACCCGGTCAATCGGGAATGATCCAGCTTTGCATCGGATCGAGCAACCGTCCCTCGGCGCGCACATGCATATAGAGCCCTTCGGGGCGGTATTCCTCTTCGAGCACGACGCCGTCTTCGCGCAGTCGCGCCGCATCGCCGCCGTTTTGAAACGGAATCAGCAGCTTCACTTCGCGCACCGTCTGCGGCAATGCGTCGCAAATCGCCTGCAAAAGATTGTCAAGACCCTTTTGCTCGAGCGCGGAGATCATAACTGTGCCGCGGAAGGTCGGCATGGCGTATAAATCGCCCACCTTGTCGCATTTGTTCATCACGGAGATGATGGGCTTGCCTTCGCAGCCGAGCTCCTCTAAAAGCTTTTTTGTGACTTCCAGATGCTCGCTTGCGTGTTCGTCCGCAGCGTCACAAACGTTGAGGATCACGGTAGCTGTGGCGGCTTCCTCGAGCGTGGATTTGAACGCCTCCACCAGTTTATGCGGCAGACGGCGGATCAGTCCCACAGTGTCGACCAGCATCACCTGTCGTCCGTCGGGCAAGATCAGCGCCCGCGACGTGGGGTCAAGGGTTGCAAACAGTTTGTTTTCCGTTAAAACGCCCGCGTCGGTCAGCGCGTTCATCAGCGTAGATTTACCGGCGTTGGTATAGCCCACGATTGCCACGGAGATCACGCCGTCCTTTTCCCGGCGATTGCGCAGCATTGCGCGGCGTTTTTCCAACTGGCGAAGCTCCTCTTCGAGTTTTTGGATCCGCCTGCGAATGTGGCGGCGGTCACTTTCCAGCTTGGTTTCGCCCGGACCGCGGGTACCGATGCCGCCGCCGAGGCGCGAGAGCTGCTGCCCCTGACCCATCAAGCGCGGCAAAGAGTATTTGAGCTGCGCCAGCTCCACCTGCAGCTTGCCTTCGCTGGTACGCGCACGGGCGGCAAAGATATCGAGGATCAGCATCGTGCGGTCGATGACACGCACGTTTGTCAGTTTTTCAAGATTGCGCTGCTGCGAAGGCGTCAGTTCGCTGTCGAAGATCAAAAGATCCACATCGTTGTTTTCGCAGAAAAAGATGATCTCCGCCAGCTTGCCGTAGCCGACAAAGGTTGCGGCTTCAATCCGTTCGCGGCGCTGGATCAGTTTGCCCAGCACGTCGGCGCCGGCGGTATGCGCCAGCTCCTCAAGCTCGTCGATTGACGTTTCCGCGTCAAATTCACCCGTGTCGACCGACACGAGCAGCGCTTTTTCGGTTTCGGTACGGTTTTCGTGCAACTGCATGGCACGCTCCTTTTATAATACGATCAGTTCTTTCGGATAGGCAGCAAGGTTTTCGTGGCCGGTTTCGGTAATCAGCGCCATATCTTCAATTCGCACACCGCAGCATTCCGGAATATAGATGCCGGGCTCCACGGTGACGACGTTGCCGATTGTCAGCTTCGCGTCGCAGCGCGGGTTGAGATACGGAAATTCATGGATTTCAACACCCACAGAATGCCCCAGTCCGTGGCCGAAGCAATCGCCGTAGCCGGCGTCGGCAATCACCTTGCGTGACACGGCGTCGATCTCTTTGCAGATTTTGCCGGGCTGCAGCGCGGCAAGGCCGGCCAGTTGGGCGTTCAGCACCGTGTCGTAGATTTCGTGCATTTTGTCGCTCACTTCGCCCACGGCAAAGGTGCGGGTCATGTCGCTGTGATAGCCGTGATACAGCGCGCCGAAGTCGATGGTGACGAAATCGCCGCGTTCGATTTTCTTTTCGGACGGCACCCCGTGGGGCTTGCTGGTTTCTTTGCCGGAGATGAGGATCGTCTCAAAGCTGACGTCCTCGGCGCCGAGCTTGCGCATGGTAAAATCGAGCGTGAGCGCCAGTTCTTTTTCCACGGCCCCGACTTTGATCTCGGGCCGCAGCAGATCGAGCGCTTCTTCGGCAATGCGCTGGGCGCGGACGATGTTTTGCACTTCGTCCCGCGTTTTCACCGCGCGGATGTTATTGATGATTGTATCGAGCCTGTCCGCCGCAAGGTCATAATCCGGCAGCGCTTTTTTCACTTCGGCAAACCGGCTGACGCTCAGCCGTTCGCCCTCTATAAGGATGGTTTTAACGCCGTTTTTGTCAATCACCGGCTTGACGCTTTGCGTAAAGCTTTGCAGATCCAGAATTTCGTCGAAGCCCTTGATCTGCTGTTTTGCCGCTTCAAGATAGCGGCTGTCGGTGAAATAGACGGCAACAGTGCCGGTGGCAAAGATAACGGCGTTGGTGGAATGAAACCCGGTAAAGTAAAAGCCGTTTTCTTCGCTGAAAATGAGCGCGGCGGCAGATTCAGCACGCAGCGCGTCTTTGAATGCTTGCATTGACATGGGAGATCCTTCTTTCAAAATACAAAAGAAAAGAGCTGTCGCAGACAGCCCTTTGTTCTTACTTACTTAAACTTGCGCTTACGAGCGGCCTCAGACTTCTTTTTTCTGGCAACGGAAGGCTTTTCGTAATGTTCTCTTTTACGAACTTCCTGGATGATTCCGTCACGAGAAGTCTGTCTTTTAAAACGTCTCAGAGCACTGTCAAGAGATTCGTTTTCTTTCACTTTTACCTGACTCATCTATAATTCCCTCCCTCCGCCTGTTAGCAGGGGTATATTTCCACTCAAGGATACGAGAATTATTATACAGGAATCAAAAGCGCATGTCAAGAGTTCTGATTCATTTTTCTCAATCTTTTTGATGGAAAATGTGCATTTTTTCAATCAGCGAACAACAAGATTCACCAGTCGTCCTTTGACATAAATCTCTTTGACGCTCGTTTTCCCTTCGATTGCGGCGGCAACGGCAGCATTGGCTTTTGCGGCGGCAATCGCGGTCTCGCTGTCGGCGTCCGCGGGGATCATCAGACGCGCCTTGATCTTGCCGCTCACCTGCACGGCGATCTCGATCTCATTGTCCACACATTTTGCCTCGTCATACTGCGGCCAGGGTGTAACGGCCAGCATGGTGTCACAGCCCAGACGTTCGTTGATTTCTTCGGTCACATGAGGCGCAAAGGGATTGAGCAGCGTGATGAAGGTCTTGAGCTCGTCTTTCGTGATAGACCCGGCGTCGTAGATCTCGTTGAGCAGCGCCATGAGCGTGGCGATGGCGGTGTTGTATTTGAGCGTTTCGATATCCTCGGACACTTTCTTGATCGCTTTATGGAACGACGTTTCCAACTTTTTGGAATAGCCCTTCTCATCCGACAGGATTGTTTGCAGGTTCCAGGTGCGGTCGATGAAACGCTTGCAGCCTTTCACAGAGTTTTCGCTCCATGGAGAGGCCTTTTCATAATCGCCCATAAACAGCACATAGGTACGCAGCACGTCGGCGCCGAACACGTCTACCACATCGTTCGGGTCCACAACATTGCCCTTGGATTTGCTCATCTTGTCGCCGTCCGGACCGAGGATCAGGCCCTGGGCGGTCCGCTTGGCATACGGTTCGGGGAACGGTACTTCGCCGATATCATACAGGAACCGGTGCCAGAACCGCGAATAGATCATGTGGCGTGTCACGTGCTCCATGCCGCCGTTGTACCAGTCGACCATGCCCCAATATTTGAGTTTTTCCATATCGGCAAAATGTTCGTCGTTGTGCGGATCGATGTAGCGCAGGAAATACCACGAAGATCCCGCCCACTGCGGCATGGTGTCAGTTTCGCGTTTGGCGTCGCCGCCGCACTTCGGACATTTGCAGTTAACGAAGGAATCAATCTTTGCCAGTGGGCTTTCGCCGTCGGAGCCCGGCTCAAAGTTTTTGACGTCGGGGAGCTTGAGCGGCAGTTCGTCATAGGGCACGGCGACCATGCCGCAATGCGGACAGTGGACGATGGGGATCGGTTCGCCCCAATAACGCTGGCGGTTGAACGCCCAGTCCTTCATCTTATATTGAACACCCTTTTCGCCGATGCCCTTTTTCGCAAGGTATTCGAGCATTTTGGCGATGGAGTCCTTTTTGTTTGTCAGACCGTTGAGGAACCCGGAGTTGACCATTTCGCCGTCGCCGGTATACGCTTCCTTTTCGATATCGCCGCCCTTGATCACTTCGATGATATCCACACCGAAGGTTTTGGCAAAATCGTAGTCGCGCTGGTCGTGCGCAGGCACCGCCATGATGGCGCCGGTGCCGTAGCCCATCATGACATAGTCGGAGATGAAGATCGGGATCTCCTTGCCGTTGACGGGATTGATTGCTGTAAAGCCGTCAAGCTTCACACCGGTTTTATCCTTGACGAGCTGGGTACGCTCGAACTCGGTCTTTTTGGCGCACTGGGCACGGTAATCCACAACAGCGTCAAAGTTACGGATCTGCGCCTGATATTTGTCAAGCAGCGGATGCTCGGGCGCCATAACCATAAACGTCACGCCAAACAGTGTGTCCGGGCGGGTCGTATAGATGCGCAGCGTTTCGTCGGTATCTTTCACCGTGAAGTTGACGAACGCGCCGGTGGATTTACCGATCCAGTTTTCCTGTTGGAGCCGGACGTTCGGCAGATAGTCCACCGTGTCGAGCCCTTCCAGCAGTTTGTCGGCGTATTGCGTGATGCGCAGATACCAGACGTCCTTGCTCTTTTGGACGATATCACTGTGACAGATGTCGCATTTGCCGCCCTGGGAGTCTTCGTTGGACAGCACGACTTTGCACGACGGGCAGTAGTTGACGAGCGTTTTGTCACGGAACGCGAGGCCGTGCTCAAACATTTTCAAAAAGATCCACTGCGTCCATTTATAGTAATGGATATCGGTGGTGTCGATCACACGGTTCCAGTCGAACGAAAAGCCCACGCGCTTGAGCTGCGACGAAAAACGGGCGATGTTTTGGTCCGTCACCTGACGCGGATGGATGCCGGTCTTGATAGCGTAGTTTTCCGTGGGCAAACCGTAGGCGTCAAAGCCGATCGGAAAGAGCACGTTGTAGCCTTCCATCCGGCGTTTGCGCGACACAACCTCCAGACCGGAATAGGCCTTGATATGGCCCACATGCATACCGGCGCCGGAAGGATACGGGAATTCGACAAGGGCATAAAACTTGGGCTTGTCGGAGCCATCCACCGCGTGAAACACACCGGCGTCTTCCCATTTCTGCTGCCATTTTTGTTCGTTCTTTTTAAAATCGTACTGCATTTATGATACCTCCAGATTGAAGATCAAATTCTTAGCTGCCGCTCACAACGTCGGAAAGGTCGATCATCTGCGCGTCGGACCAAAGACGTTCGAGGTTATAGTATTCGCGGCTTTCGGGCGTGAACACATGGACGATCACGCTGCCGTAATCCAAAAGGATCCAGCCGGTTGCGCGGCCTTCGATATGATCGGGCTCCACGCCAAGCTGCTTGAGCTCATATTCCACGTCGTCCGCAAGAGATTTGACATGGGTGTTGCTTGTACCGGACGCGACCAGGAAATAGTCGGCGACGATGGAGTATTCGGTAATATGGATCGCTTTGATGTCGATGGCTTTTTTCTTGTCGAGCACAGAAGCGATAGCTTTGGTCAGTTCCAGTTCGTTCATTCAGATCGATCCTTTCCTTTACGAATGATAAGTTCGTTATAATAGGCCACACTGTCTTCACAGATGGGCTTTTCTTTTTCGCTGAGATTGCGCATCGAAAATTTGAGCGCATAGAGCGCCGCAGCGTCCAGGCTGGTTTCGGCAAGACGGCGCATGACGTCCACGTCCGGGTAGTCGCGTTCGGCGGAGATATAGTCCGCAATAAAGACGACCTTTTCGAGCAGTGTCATCCCGGCTTTGCCGGTCGTATGCCAGCGCACCGCGCCGAGGATTTCTTCGTCTGTGATACCGAGTGTGTCTTTCAAATAGACGCTGCCGCTCATGGCATGCCAGAGCTTGGGGTTGTTTTGCTGCGTTTCGGTGAGTATTATACCACCGCTTTTCATGATTTGCAACTGGTTTTCGTCGGTTTCATTTTTCGTTATATCGTGCAGCAAACCAGCGACGTAGGCTTTGTCTTCGTTCGCGCCGAAGCGTTTGGCAAGCGAAACAGCGGACGACGCCACATTGAGCGAATGGAGAAACCGCTTTTCCTTGAGACGGGAACGCAGCAGCTCGATATAGAATGCCTTTTGTTTTTCGTCAATCATCGATACAGACCCTTTTCTTTGAGATATGCGTTTGCCTGCGCGGTGAGACAGCCGGACGCGTCGCCGCCGAGCCGGATGGTTTCCCGAATCAT
>CACWJV010000104.1 GCA_902761265.1 Oscillospiraceae bacterium
CCGGGGAACCGGCTGCGGCAGACAGAACCGTGCTTTATTTTTCTTCTTGAGAAACAAACGCACGGCGCAGTGTGCGATTTTAATCATATAGGAATATCAAGACAATCCTGACATACCAAATAATGCCGCCCAAAGACAAAGCATTTACGATTGTTGTGACAATCAGCAGCGCTTTTGAAAAGCACTTGCGTTTCCAAAGAAAAACCGGCGTCAGCAGAATGCAGACCGTCAGAAACAATCCCGCCGCTAAGAACATGATCATAACAATCTGATATGGCAGATCAGTGCCTCTGACCACGTTTGTTTCGGAAACTGCAAAACTGACTGCCGCAAGCAGAGCCGCGATAATATCCGCAATCAGCAGCTTGTTCCACGGTTTGCGTGTTCTTTTCTCTTGCTCCATGTTTCTTACCTCCGTGTTTTCGCTCGTTTGAAAGCGAAGGATGCATTTCGGGTGCGGGCGACCACGCAGGGTCGCCCCTACGTGGCATAAGCCCACCGTTGCATCGCTCTGATTCTCATAGTGTGCGATTTGCAAACATGGTTTTTAGCGAACAGACCACCGCGTTATCAACCAAGCTTCACTTTTGCGTAGTCGGAATACCCGCTCCAAGACTTGTCGCCGTCGATCACACGATAGGCGCGGACGGCATAGCCGGCGCGAAGCACTGTCGGGTTGATGGTCACAGCGGTTTTCGTTGTTGTCTTGAGCGCAACCCAGCGGTCGGTCTTTGCGTCAAAGATATAGAGCCGATAGCCGCTTGCCTTTTTGACCGGATCCCAAAGGAAGGTCACGGTGCCGTTGCGGTTGACGCGCGAAGTGAAATTCTGCGGCGCTGAAACGTTGACGTGAATCTTGACGGTGCCCTTGAAGCCGTGCGCTTTTACGGCGTCTTTCATGGTCTTGTTGACTACCAGGAGCGTGCAGGTTTTCGGAAGCATCGGCAGGAAGTTGCCGGAAACCCGAAACGCTCCCTCGGGTTCGTTTCCGTAGTAGATATACGGCTCATAGTCTTTGTCAAACAGGGTTTTGTCTTTTGACAAAAGGGTGACGGTTTTCAGATTTTTGCAGTTCCGGAATGCGTCGAAGTCCGCCTGCTGCAGCTTTGCCGGCAGCGTAATCGCGGTCAGCGATTTGCAGGCGTTGAACGCCATGCGGCCGATGGAAACGACTTTGCCGGTGTTTTGAACCGTTTTCAGCGCGGTGCAGCTTTCGAAGGTGCGGTCGCCGATGCGGATTTCTTTACTCTTTGTGGGCAGGATAACCGTTTTCAGCGCGGTGCAGCCAATAAACGCACCGTCGCCGAACGTCATGGCTTTCTTTTTGCTGCCGGGAAGGAAGGTCACTTTTTGGAGTTTCTTGCAATTGCCGAAGGTGTGGTCAATCCAATAGTTGTCTTCGTCAACGCCGCCGAGCGCAACCATGCCGGACAGCGTCAGCGTTTTGAACGCGCAGCCGCGAAACGCGGCGCCGTGGATTTCTTTGGCTTTTTCGAGGTATTCAAAGTTTGAAAGCTTGATGCAGCCGTCAAACGCCGAAGAGTCAATCATCTTCACATGCACGCCGCCGGTCACTTTCTTCAGTTTCGAACAGCCCTGAAACGCATGGACGCCGATCGATTTGACCGTGTCGGGCAATACGACCGATTGCAGCGCGGTGAAATTGGAAAACGCGAAGGGATCGACCGTTGTGAGTCCTTTTTCAAAGATGATCTTCTTGACTGTGTTGTTGGTGTAACGGCTGTCAATATACCCGTCGGCATAGTCGCTGGTGCGGAACATGGCAATCTTTACCGGATAGCCGCCAAGCTTTGCCGGGATGCGCAGCGTGGTGCACGCCTTTTCGGCTTCGTCGCTGTCGAAGAAATCGATCACATAGGCCATCTTTTTCCAGACCGGCGCGTTGTTTTGGTAGCCGGTCAGGACATCTACGATCCGATAGACAAAATGTTCGGCGATTGTCAGGTTCGGGTCGTCCGCATAGAAGGCGCGAAAGGCGGGGTCATACGCCGGGACTTCTTCCCCGTTCATCGTGCTCCAGTTATGGTAGCGGCCATATTGGGATCGCGTCCAGGCGCTATAGTCGTCGGCATACGCGGTGTAGTCATCGTTGTAATCCTCCCAGTGCGGCCAATCATAGGGCGAAAACGACAGCGGCGGCCGGGGTTCGGGCTGTGCAGTGTCGGCGGTCTGCACTGTTGCGGGCGCCGGTTCCGGGTCGTCCGGCGCGGCCTGGGCTGCGGCAGGCACCAGCACACAGGCACACAGCAGCAGGCAAAGCAACAAATAAACAAAATGTTTCATCGTAATCGCTCCTTTTCTCGATTTTTAGCGGAAGGTCTTCCACAGTTGTATTGTAGAACGGAATCGTCACAAGGCTGCTATAGAAATATGAACAATGTGTAAGGATTTTCTGAAGATGAATGAAGATGAAGGGGCCAAGAGATTGAAGCATTAAGGCGTTAATGGGTCTGCATAAAAAAAGCAGGGCGGCCACCCCTTTCGTCCTCGCGCGATGGCGCGAGGACACCTTCCCCAAGGGGGAAGGCTGCTTTGGTGGCTGCCCGAGGCAGCATTTACACCGGCCGCCCTACGGGTTGTGCTTTGATCTTCGCGGAAAAACGTCCGGACAGTGCATACGTTTTGCGCGTCCCTGTGCACTACGCACTATGCACTATGCACGACACGCTACGCACTGCGCACTGAAAATCAAAGATCCTTTAAATGCTTGCTGCGGCTCGGGTGACGCAGCTTGCGCAGCGCTTTGGCTTCGATCTGGCGGATGCGCTCGCGGGTGACGTTGAACGCTTTGCCGACTTCTTCAAGCGTTTGGGGGGTGCCGTCCTTGAGACCGAAGCGCAGCCGCAAAACCTCCGCTTCGCGCGGCGTGAGCGTTTCGAGCACTTCGTTGACCTTGGATTTGAGGAAGGTCATTGCGGCGGCGTCGGCCGGAGAGAGCGCGTCTTCGTCGGGGATGAAATCGCCGAGGTGGCTGTCCTCCTCTTCGCCGATCGGCGTTTCGAGCGAGACCGGCTCCTGCGAGATGCGCAAAATATCGCGCACCTTTTCCACCGGCATGCCAAGCTCGTCGGCGATGTCTTCCGGCGTCGGGTCGCGGCCGTCGCGGTGCAGCAGCATGTTGGACGTCTTTTTCACTTTGTTGATCGTTTCGACCATGTGGACCGGGATGCGGATGGTGCGGCCCTGGTCGGCGATGGCGCGGGTGATCGCCTGGCGGATCCACCACGTCGCGTAGGTTGAAAATTTGAAGCCCTTGGTATAGTCGAACTTGTCTACCGCCTTGATGAGGCCGAGGTTGCCCTCCTGGATCAGATCGAGGAACATCATGCCGCGGCCGACGTAGCGTTTGGCGATGGAGACCACCAGACGCAGATTGGCCTTGGTCAGACGGTCTTTCGCCTCCTGGTCGTTGTCCTTGATGCGGATGGCGAGCTCAATCTCCTCTTCGGGCGAAAGCAGCGGCACACGACCGATATCTTTGAGATAGACCTTGACCGGGTCGTCGATCACGATGTTTTTGCTGTCGGTCACAAGCAGCGAGCTGTCGTAGCCCTTGGGCATGTCGATATCCATCGAGATGGAGTCGAGCAAATCGTCGCCGAAATCGTCGATGATCTCGATCCCGTGGCTTTCGAGCGTTGCATACAGCTTTTCAATCTCCTCGATGTCGATATCCGCTTCCACCAAAATGGTGTCGATATCGGACGAATTCAGCTTGCCCTGCGCGATGCCTTTGTCGACCAATGCTTTGATGACGGTTTTCTTTTCGTTGTTTTCCATAGAACTTCCTTGCCTTTCTGCGCACGCGGTTCGGGCGTGTGCGTCGTTTATGTAAGGGTATTTGTTTACTTCTTTTTCGGCGTGAATAACGCTTTGAACGCGTCGTCGTCCAAATCGCCGGCCTGCACGCGCTGCTGATGGGCGGCGGCTTCGGCCTCCAATACCGCCACGCAGTCACGCAGCTCCTGCCGGTTACCGGGCAGCGATTCGTCGGCTTTACACAGCCCGACCAAAAGGCTCATCTCCTCGGTACTGAGCTCGCCCGAAAGGGCGCTGAAATCGAGCGATCCGCCGTCTTTGAGCCGCTCGCACAGGACCGTGTAGAGCTGGCGGCACATGGGGTCGGTAAACCGGTCGCCGGGCAGCGTATCTTTGACGAACGCATAAAAATCCGGGTTGAAATACAGCAGTGTCAAAATCCGTTTTTGCGCCCGCTCGCTTTTGAGCGAGCCGCCGGATTGCGTCGCGGCGCGCGCGGCGGTACGGGCGAAGGATTGCTGGATCTGTTGGAACTCGCGGTTTTTGTTTTGGCTGCGGCTGCGCCGCCGGATTGCCGCGACCCGGGTGCGGATTGCGTCTTTTTCCACACCGAGCTCTTCGGAGAGCCGGGAAAGATAGATATCCGCCGCAATGGAGTTATTGACCGACGCAAGCACCTCGGCAGCGTTGTTGAGATATTTCAGTTTGCCGTCGTCCGACGCAAGATCGAGCCCTTCGCGCGCTTTGAGCAGCTTAAACTCGATGTCGTTGGACGCGCCGTCGATCAGCGAACGGAAGCGTTCGGGCCCGAAGTTGCGCAAAATTTCGTCGGGGTCTTTGCCGCCGGACAGACGGATCACGCGCAGCTTTGCGCCAATGGAGGAAAAAATGCCGATCGCCTTTTGCGTGGCTTTTTGGCCCGCTTCGTCGGCGTCGTAGCACAGCAGGACCTCCTCGCTGTAGCGCATCAGAAGGTGCGCCATCTCGCTGGTGAGCGCCGTGCCGAGACACGCGATCGCGTTGTCAAAGCCGGCTTGATGGAGCGAGATCGCGTCCATATAGCCTTCCACGAGGATGAGCGACTTTTCCTTGGAATTTTTTGCAAAATTGAGACCGAACACGCCGAGACTTTTTTTGTAGACCAGCGTGTCGGAGGTATTGACGTATTTCGGCTTGCTGTCGTCGAGCACACGACCGCCGAACGCCACAACGTTGCCGCGCACGTCGATGATCGGCACGATCACCCGGTTTCGGAAGTTGTCGTAATAGGTGGTACGGTCGCCTTTGACGCTGCGCTGGACAAGGTTCGCTTCAAACTGTTCCTCATAGGAATACCCCTTTTGGCGTAAATGGTCGCGCAGGGCGTTCCAACTGTTCGGCGCGTAGCCGAGACCGAATTTGGTGATGGTTCGTTTCGAATAGCCGCGCTTTTTATAGTAGTCGAGCCCGGGCCTGCCCGCATCGGAAAACAGCGTTTCGTGGAAAAACCGGGCGGCTTCGCGGTTCATTTCATAGGTGCGGCGGCGCTTTTCCGCCATCGAGCTGTCGTAGCCGTCGGCGGGCATCACCATGCCTGCCCGGTCGCACAAAAAGCGCACAGCTTCGACGTAGTCGAGGTTTTCGATGCGGCGGATAAAGTTGATCACTTCGCCGCCGGCGCCGCAGCCGAAGCAATAGTAGCTTTGGTTTTCGGGATAGACCGTAAACGAGGGCGTCTTTTCGTTGTGGAACGGACAAAGCCCGACCAGATTGCGGCCGCGCCGGCGCAGCGGCACATAGGCGCCGATGATCTGTTCGATATCGCAGCGCATACGCAGTTCTTGCAAAAACGCGTCGTCAAATCGCGGCACGGAAAAGACCTCCCTTCGTTTGTTTAATTCGGAATTCGGAATGCGGAATGGATTCTGTTCGTTGTCGGATGATTCAATCCGGAACGAGGCCCCTGCAGCGGATATTATTGACCCGGTTTCGGCTTTGGATCGTTTGCGCCGCGGCGCAAGACGTCGGATTCACGCGCGTTGACCCGCGACCGCAATTCCGCATTCCGAATTCCGAATTTATTTTGTCCATCCGGACGGAATAAAGTAGCGGCTGAATTCGCGCAGCGCATAGCCGTCGGTCATGCCGGCGATATAGTCAGCAGCGGCGCGCTGGGCGCCCTCCTGCCACGCGATGGAGATGTATTCGTTTGGCAGCTCGTCCGGGTGTTCCACAAAGAACGAGAAGAGCTGTTCGATCATTGCGATCGCCTTTTTTTCCTCGCTTTTGCAAACGGGGTTGGTATAGACGCGGTCGAACATGAATTCGTGGAGGATATCAAACGCCGCCTGGACGTCGTCGTCGAGCGCGACTTCGTCTTTGGTGTTGCGGATGGCGGAAAGCACGAGCGTGTTGATTCGTTTGCTTTTGCTTTCGCCGAGGATTCGCCGCACGTCGGGCGGCAGACTCTCTTCGCGCAAAACGCCGCCGCGGATGGCGTCGTCGATATCGTGGTTAATATAGGCGATGCGGTCGGCGAGCTTGACGATGCGCCCTTCGAGCGTGTCCGCCTCCTTGCCGCGGGTATGGCAAACGATACCGTCGCGCACCTCAAATGTCAGGTTGAGCCCCCTGCCGCCGTTTTCCAGCTTGTCCACCACACGCAGACTTTGCTCATAGTGGCGAAAGCCGCCGGGCAAAACAGCGCTCAGCGCCCGTTCGCCGGCGTGGCCGAACGGCGTGTGGCCGAGGTCATGGCCGAGGGCGATCGCTTCCGTGAGATCTTCGTTGAGCGCAAGGCCGATGGCGATCGTGCGCGCAATTTGGGATACTTCGAGCGTATGGGTCAGGCGCGTGCGGTAGTGGTCGGAGTCGGGCGAAAGGAAAACCTGGGTTTTATGCTTCAGCCGCCGGAACGCGTTGCAATGGATGATGCGGTCGCGGTCGCGTTGAAACGCCGTGCGCACTTCGCATTCCGCCTCGGGCCGTTCCCTGCCTTTGGTGTCGGCACACAGCATGCCGAAGGGAGAGATCGTCAGCTTTTCTTTTTCCAATGTGCGCAGCCGGATCTCGTCCATTTCATTCACCGCCTTTTTGTTCTCATAGATTTATACACGCTTTTTCGCCGGATTCCCCTAAAAAAAGCGAAAAAAGTTTTTCCGTCTCTTATTTTTCCACCGGCGCATAGTTTTCGCCGGTTTTTTTGCAATTGCAGCGGCCAAACGAGGCGTCCACGACCTGGGCGTTGACCAGATTGAACTGTTCATCCGGCACATAAAAGCGCAGCGTGACGTTGTCGGCAAACACAGTGTCGGTGATAACCGCGCCGAGCCGGCAAAGCAGCGGCTGCAGTTTGCCGTAAAGCGTATAATCGCAAACCGTTTCGCCGTCGGCGCAAAGGCTCATTGTGACGATCCCGGCCTTTTCCACAGCGATCTTCGCCGTATGGGAATAGGCGCGCACAAGGCCGCCCGCGCCGAGCAGTATCCCGCCGAAATAGCGGGTGCAAACGACGCACACGTCGGTGAGGTTCTCCTTGAGCAGCACATCGAGCGCCGGCACGCCGGCCGTTCCCTGGGGTTCGCCGTCGTCGCTGTAGCGCTTTTGCTGGCCGTCGCGCAGGCAGTAGGCATAGACGTTGTGGGTGGCGTCCCAGTGCTTTTGGCGGATCTCTTCGATAAAATCGACCGCCTGCTGCTGGGTCTCAACGGGTTTGGCATAGCCGATAAAGCGCGACTTGCGTTCCACAAACGCGTCGGACGCGGCGGCTTTCACGGTGCGATATTCGTTCACAAAGCGGTCCTCCTTTCGGCTGATGATCTGCTTTTCGCGGCAGAACGACTGCAAGAGGCGGTACATCTGCACCGCCTCTCAAATGCATGTTTCTTGCAATTACTTCTTCTTTGCAAGGTTGAAACGCTTGTTGAATCTGTCAACACGTCCGCCTGTATCAACAAGCTTTTGCTTACCCGTAAAGTACGGATGGCAGTTGGAGCAAATATCAACACGCATGTCCTGTTTGGTCGAACCGGTTTCGATCACGGCGCCGCAGGCACATCTGACTGTCGTCTGTTCATACTTGGGATGGAGTCCCTCTTTCATTGGTTTCACCTCTTCCTTACTTACAAGTCTACTAGTTCGATTCCGCACGGCTGCCGCCGATGCTTAAATCATAGCAAATGGCATTATAGCATACCCGTTTGCAAAAATCAAGAACTTTGTTCCACTTTTTTCAATTTTATTTTTTCCTTGAGCTTTTTCACGCCGGCGATCCCCTGCCCGACCAGCAGATCGACCGCCGCCGCGGCCAGAAACACGCCGCACACCACCAGCGCCACATGCAGAAAATTGAGCCACAGGTTTGTGTTGTCAAACTTTTTGAAGTTGACCACCTTCCACAGAATCGGGCGCAGAAAGCGGAATTCCGTGAGCGCATAGACGCCCAGGGTTGTGCCGGCAAGGGTGTTGACAAAACGCGAATGAAAATGCAGATCCTTGAAAAACAGCACAAGCAGCGCGGCGCACAACACCAGCAGCGGATTGCCGTAATGAATGGCGACATCCCGCCAGCCCCAGTCGGCCGGCAGCCGGGTATACAGAAAATAGTTGCCGAGCACCGTCAGCAGCGCACCGCACAAATAGAGAAACCGCGGCCGGCTGCGCTTTTCGCAGACAGTACCGAGATAGGCGCCGACGATATAGATAAAGATGAAATGAAACAGCTCCTTGCCGCGCACCATCTCGGCATAGCCGAAAGATTTAAACACCAGCGAAAAGGGCCGAATATGAATCAGCGTCATCCACACGCTCATAAACAGCACCAGACCGGCGGTCAGAGCGCGAAACTGCTTTTTACTGAGCTGCTGCAGCGAGAGATTGATGAACGGCACAAGCAGGCAAAGCAGCAGATAGTCGGTCAGGAAATACCACGTCTGGCTGGTCACGGGCAGCAGCCCCTTGGCAATCACGCGCCAAAGCGCGAGCGTTTGGCTGTGATCCACCCAGTATTTTGACCCGAGGCACAGAAAAACCGCTGTCAGCGCCACGTCGTAAAACAGCATTTTTTGATAGACACGACCCGTCCGGCGCAGATTCTTTTTCAGGTCAAACGGTACATGAATCATGAAAAAGCCGGTAATCATAACAAAAATGTTGACCGCCGGACGCGTGCCGAGCTTCATCAGCAGCGCGGCAGCCGCCACATGGCCGCCCACACCCTTTGCGGCTGCATAAAAGCCGCCGTAGGAAAACGCATGCACGCCGATGACGAGCAGCATGGCAAAGATGCGCAGCAGTTCGATGCCGGAGTCCCGTTCTTTTTTCAATGGAACCTACCTCCCTTGTCAACGCTTTTACAACATTATACCATGCTTTTCTTCGTTGTCAACCACGATCGCGCGGTGCAGATGGAACGCATACAGGACCGTTTCCTTCACCGGATAATCGGTACACAGCGACAGCGCCATCTTATAGATGCCGACCTGTCCGGCATATTTTTCAATAAACTGCGCGTCCGTCTCCAGCCGGTCGGTCTTATAGTCGACCACGACCAACGCGCCGTCTTCAAGAAACGCGCAGTCCGCAATGCCCTGGATGAGCATCGTTTCGTCCGGAAATCCGGTCATTTCGGGATAGAGCCGCTGCACCGGCACTTCGACGGTAAATTTCTTTTCGCGCATGACGAGCGGACTGTTTTGCATCCGGGCGAACAGCTCGCTTTGGAAGAACCGCCGCACCGCCGTGCGGTTGATCGCTTTGCCCTCCTGCGGTGTAATATGACCGCTTTGTACGAGCCGGGAGATCTCCTGTTCCACACTTTGCCGGGCCGCGTCGAAATCGGCGTATTGCATAAACGTGTGGGTCGCGGTGCCGCGCTGGGCGGCGGAAAGGCCGTCTGCAGACAAAAACTGCGGCATCGACGACGCAAAGTATTCGCGGTCGACGAAGCCCTTGTCCACTTCGGAGGCGGCGCGTTTGCTGACGAGTTTGGTCAGCGGCTCATAGGCATAGCGCCACGCAAACGACGCGTCGAGCGCGGCCGCAAGCGCCGGGTCGGGCGCGGCGTGGGGTTGAGGTTTCGCCGTTTCGCCTGGACGCAGATGCCATTTTTCGGTATAGATTTCCAGCCGGAACGACGCCGGCAGCACAACGGAATCGTCATAGCCGCCCCATTCGCGCAGCTTTTCGGCGTCCGGGTGGCGCAGCAGCGCCGGATAGAGCCAGTCGGCATAGGAGGAGACCGTTTGGGCCGCAAACGGGGGCAGTTTGCCGTCGGCCGAGAGCAGACGCGGTTGGTATTTTGCGAACGCTTTTTCCGGGTTTTTGATCGCGCCGACAAGGATCAGCCGCTCTTTGGCGCGGGTCAGCGCCACATAGAGCACACGCATCTCTTCGCTGATGGTATCGGCGCGGTCGCGTGCGCGGACAGCCAGCAGCGGGATCGTCGGATATTGCGCGAGCGTGTCGGTTTCACGCCGCTGGGCGCCGATGCCGAGCGACGGGTGGATCACCACGCCGCGGTTGCGGTCGGAAGCGTTGAACCGGCCGGCGCAGTTGGCCACGATGCAGACCGGGAATTCGAGACCCTTGGATTTGTGGATCGACATCACGCGCACCACGTTCGTTTCGGCCGACACGCCGACCGAGCCGGCAAGATCGCCCTTGGTGCGTTCCAACCGGTCAATAAAGCGGATGAAGCCGGAAAGGCCGATGTAGCCGGCGTTTTCATAGACCGCCGCGTAGTCGAGCAGCAGCAGCAGATTGGTGCGCTTGCCAGCCGCGCCGGGCATGGCGCTGACCGCGGCGAGGATGGCCGTGTCGTCGTAAAGCATACGCAGAAAATCGCTGACCGACATTCCCAGCGCGAGCGTGCGCCAGTCGGCGAGCCGGCGCAAAAAGCGCACCGCCTTTTCGCTCCCCTGCTTTTCGGCGAGCAGCAAGCAGGCGTACAGATCGCCCGCCGGGTCAAACAACCGCAGACGCGCGCAATCGTCGGGCGAAAAGCCGAACAGCACGCTCAAAAGCACGCTCAAAAGCGCCACGTCCTGCTTGGGATTGTCGATCACGCGCAGGAGATTAAGCATCAGGCTCACTTCGGTTGCCGAAAAGAAATCGGCGGACACCTCCGTGAAGCACGGCAGGTTTTGCTTTTTGAGCGCTTCGGCATAGACCGCGCCGCGGCCGCCGTTGATGGAGCGCAAAAGGATGCAAAAATCCTCATATCGCGCCGGCCGCATCCCGTCGCCGTCGCGCACCTGAAAGCCGTTGTCGATCATCGCGCGGATGTGCTTTGCGATATAATCCGCCTGAAACGCGTCGCCGGAATCGCGGTCGGTGTCGAGTTCGCTCAAATCCAGCAGATGCAGCTCGCAGCACTCCTCGGCGTCGGGATAGACGGCGCCGCACACAAGCGATTCCGCATCGTCGTAGTCCACGTCGCCGCACGCCCGGCTCATGATTTGGGAAAAGATGAAATTGACGCTTTCGGTCACAGCTTTGCGGGAGCGGAAGTTTTTGGAAAGAAGGATCTTGGACGGCGCTGCCGGCGTCGGCGGCGGATAGGGCGCGTACTGATCCTTGAGGCGGATGAAGATTTCGGGCATCGCCTGGCGGAAGCGGTAGATGCTTTGCTTGACGTCGCCCACACGGAAAAGATTGTTGCGGGCGATAGCGGTAAACAGCATATCCTGCGCCAGATTGGTGTCCTGATATTCGTCGATGAGTATTTCGTCAAACGACTGCGCGATCTCTTTGGAAAGATCGCTCGGCACATAGTCGCCGGCGTCGTTCTGGATATAGAGAAGCTGCAATGCGCTGTGCATAATGTCGCTGAAATCCGCAACCTGCTTTTCTTTTTTGAGCGCGTCAAACGCGTCGGCGTACTGTCCGGCGGCAGCAACGAGCTGCGCGATCAGCGGCGCGAAAAAGGCAAGATCGCTGTCAAACGATGCGCTGTCGCAGCAAAACAGCGGCGTGATCTTTTCGCGCAGGATGCCTTTGGCTTCGTCGCGCACCAACGCCAGCCGGTCGATCATCGGGTCGCCGCGGTAATCCTTCGGCGTCGGCGGACGGCGAAGCGGCGTATAGCTTTCGGCGGCGGCTTTGGCTTTGTCCCAGTCGCCGTTTGTCAGCGCGTCCGTCACCTTTTCAAGCTGCTGCAAATCGGAGGTAAACACTTCGTAAAACAGCTTTTCAAGCACTTCGTCGCCCTGCACAGCCGAAAGCCCCCAGTCCAAAAGCGATCGGGCGTAGGCTGCCGCGTCAAGGATCTGCTGCGTCAGCGTTTTCGTGAACGGATGGCGCATCATCGGCAGATCGGACTGATAGAGTTTGCCGACTTCGTCGAGCCAAAGCTGCGGGAACGGATAGGAGCGGCTTTCGGTATAGAGCGTGCGGATGATCTCTTCGAGAAACGCATCGTCGCGGCCTTTGAACAGCAGCTCCACCAGCCGCAGAAAATCTTCGTCGCCGCGGGCATAGCAGTCTTCGAGCGTCTGCGCCATCGCCTGTTCGCTGAGAAGCTGCAGTTCGCCGTCGTCGGCAGTTTTGAAATCGGGCGCAAGGCCGAGCGATTCAAAGTGTTCGCGCACCAGCGAGGAACAGAACGCGTCGATGGTGCAGATTTTTGCAAACGGCAGCAGCATCTGCTGTTCGGCAAGACGCCGGTCGCCCGGGCGGCGCAGCATTTCCTCCTGCAGCGCGTCGCCGATCCGCTGGCGGATTTCGCCGGCGGCCGCGCGGGTAAATGTGACGATCAGCAGCCGGTCGGCGGCCACGGGCGATTGCGCGTCGCTCAGCCGGCGGATGACACGTTCGACCAAAACGGCCGTTTTGCCGGAGCCTGCCGCTGCACAAACGAGCAGATTGCCGCCGCGCGCGTCAATTGCCTGTTGTTGCTGGGTCGTCCAACTGCGTGCCATCGCGTTCTTCCTCCTCTTCCAAAACTGTCAGCGCCTGCGGGTGCGTATACTTTTGCACATAGCGGAACGCGCCGCCTTCCTCCCGCTGGCAAACGCTGCGGTAGTCGCACCATTCGCAGGTGCGGCCGTGGTTTTTGCCGAAAACGGGCAGCGCCTCCACGCGCCCGCGGTGCAGATCTTCGCCCATTTGCTTGAGAATGCGGTCCATGCGTTTGGACAGCAGACCGAGCTGGGTGAGCGAAATAAACTGGCCGGAGATCGCCCGGGTGCGCTTGTTGACCTTCATCGGCAGCAGCGTGCCCGACAGACTGTTGTCCATTCCCTTGAGCACTTCGCCGTCGTCAAGGATCATACCCTCCATTTTGCCGCTTTCCATCCGGCGGGCGCGTTTTTCGTCGTCGGTGTCGGCGCGTTTGGCGTCGTAGGGTTCAAACCGCGCCGGCATATACAGCACGCCGGCGGGCGTGACGGACGGATCGAAGCGCCAGATGCTCACCAGATACAGCACCATTTGCAT
>CACWJV010000105.1 GCA_902761265.1 Oscillospiraceae bacterium
TTTGTTCGCTCGACGAATAGAACAGCAGCAGATCCTGCAGCGTTTCCTTGTTGACGCCGAAGCCGTTGTATACGCCGAATTTGAGCTGCAGACCGAAGGCTTTGAAAAATTTCTCATAGCTTTCGCGGTCGTCCTGCAGCAGCTTTTCCAGTTCGCGCTTGATCTTCTTTTCGAGATTCTTGGCGATGATCTTGAGCAGATGATCCTGCTGCAGCGTTTCGCGCGAGATGTTCAGCGTTAAATCTGCGGAATCCACAAGACCCTTGACAAAGCTGAAATAGTCGGGCAGCAGCTCGGCGCATTTGTCCATGATCAGCACGCCGTTGGTATACAGCTGCAGACCCTTTTCATACTCCTTGGTATAGTAGTCATACGCCGCGTGCGCCGGAATATACAGCAGCGCATCGTAGCTGATCTGGCCTTCGGTTTTGGAATGGATCGTGTGCAGCGGCGCTTCGTAGTCATAGAACTTCGACTGATAGAACGTGTCGTATTCCTCTTTGGTGATCTCGTTCTTGTTTTTGCGCCACAGCGGCACCATCGAGTTGAGCTGTGTCGGCTCGGTCACGGTTTCATATTCGTCCTCTGTGCCCTCTTTGAGCTTTTGTGTCTCGGTATCCATCATAATCGGATACCGGATATAATCGGAGTATTTCGAGACGATCTCGCGGATTTTGTAGGTATCGAGGTACTGGCTGTACTTTTCGTCGTCAGTGTCGGGTTTGATAACCAGCGTGATGGTCGTGCCGGCCGTTTCTTTTTCCGCCGGCGTCACAGTATAGCCGTCCACACCGGTGGATTCCCACCGGAAAGCTTCGTCGCTGCCGTGGACGCGTGACACAACCGTGACGCGGTCGGCAACCATAAACGCCGAATAAAAGCCGACGCCGAACTGGCCGATGATTTCCACCTCGGATTTGTTTTCCATGCCGTCCTTGAAATCGAGCGAACCGCTTTTGGCGATGGTGCCGAGGTTGTCTTCGAGCTCTTTTTCGCTCATGCCGCAGCCGTTGTCGCTGATTGTCAGCGTGCGTGCGTCTTTGTCGACGGCGATCTCGATCTTGTAGTCGTCGCGCGTCAGACCGGAGACGTCCTGCTGCAGCGAATGGTAATAGAGCTTATCGAGCGCGTCGCTCGCGTTGGAGATCAGCTCGCGCAAAAAGATGTCCTTGTTCGTATAGATCGAATGGATCATCATGTCGAGCAGTTTTTTGGATTGTGCTTTAAATTGTTTTTTTGCCATGATCTGTCACCTTGATTTTCGAATTGTTAAATATCTTTGTAATAGTCCTGTCGGCCATAGAAAAGCCGCAGTACCGTTGCCTGCTTCTGCTTGTCGTCGGTTTGATAAACCAACACATAGTTTCCAATAACCGCTTTGCGCAAACCCTCCGTTTTGGAAACAGCAGTTTCGCAAAGCGCATACATCTTCGGATAAACCCGGATGTGCGCATAGCAGGTTTCCACCTGCTGCAAAAAATGAGCTGCGGCATCCGGCGCCTGCAGCTCCTCCATAAGATACCGCACAATACCGCGCAAATCACGGTCGGCGGCATACGTCACTTTGAGCTTATAATCCATACGCTTCTTTCACCTTCTGCAATGCGCTTTCGGCGTCAAGGGTACGGCCGGCTGCCACATCATCCTTCGCTTCCATAAGCTTTTGCTGGACATCCAGCATAAAGAACGCGCGTTCATACGCCTCCATGCTCATAATGACCATGTCGCCATAGCCGTTTTTGGTAATGAATACCGGATCGTTGCTCCGGTGGCACATTGCTGAAATTTCAGCGGTATTTTTCAAATCTTTAATCGGGATAATCTGCGGCATACGTTACACTCCTTCGCTTTGATTGTACCACAATTATACCATGATTATACCACGATTGCAAGCATCAAAGTTTGAATTTATCAAAGAAGCCGCGTTTTTCTTCGCCCACGGTCTTGCCGTCGTCCACATTGTTTTTCGGCTTGTTGGGGAGCGAATCGTTAAACTGTTTCAGCAGCTCCTTCTGCTTTGCGTTCAGATTTTTCGGCACATCCACGATGATGCGCACAAACTGGTCGCCGCGTCCCCGGCCGCCGAGCTGCGCAATGCCGCGTCCGCGGAACCGGAACACTTCGCCCGGCTGGGTGCCGGCGGGCAGTTCATATTTCACTTTGCCGTCGAGCGTGGGCACAAAAAGCGTGTCGCCCAGCGCCGCCTGCGCATAGGTCACTGTGAAATCACACCAGACGTCGAAGCCGTCGCGTTCAAAGAACGGGTGCGGCCGGACATTGATATTCACGCGCAGATCGCCCGTAGGACCGCCGTTGATCCCTTTGTTGCCGCCGCCGCGCACATTGAGCGCCTGGCGGTCGTCGATGCCGGCGGGGATGTCCACCTCCACGGTAGCCGCTTTCGTTTCAAAGCCGGAGCCGTGGCAGTGATTACACGGGTTTTTGATCGTTTTGCCGCGGCCGCCGCAATCGGAGCACTGCTTGGTGGTGCTCATCACGCCGAAGGGCGTGCGCTGCTGGACGTTGACCGTCCCGCGTCCGCCGCAGGTTTTGCAGGTTTCGGCGCTTGTGCCCTTTTGGCAGCCGGTGCCGCCGCAAACCGAACAGGTGTCCACACGGTTGATGCGCACGGTCTTTTTGCAGCCCTTGGCCGCCTCCTCAAAGGAGATCGTGACGTTGGCCGTCACCGTGGAGCCCTTGCGCGGCGCGTTGGGATTTTGCTGCCGTCCGCCGCCGAAGCCGCCGAACAGGTTGCCGAACAGATCGCCCAGATCGAACGCATCGCCGAAACCGCCGAAGCCGCCAAACGGGTTGCCGCCGCCGGCGCCGAAGTTCGGATCCACGCCCGCGTGGCCGTACTGGTCGTAGCGCGCCTTTTTCTCGCTGTCGGAAAGCACCTCATACGCCTCGTTCGCTTCCTTAAACTTTTCCTCGGCGTTTTTGTCGCCGGGGTTGAGGTCCGGGTGATACTTCTTTGCAACCTTGCGATATGCTTTTTTGATTTCGTCGTCGCTCGCGTCTTTGCTCACGCCGAGCACTTCGTAATAATCTCGTTTCTCTGCCATAAGTAAACCCCAAATAAAAGTAGTGGTGTCAAGAGGATCAAAGGGCGACTTTACAGCCGCCCTTTTGCGTCTTGTTATCTCTTATAGAGAATCTTGTCGACCAGACCGTAGTCCAACGCTTCCTCGGCGCTCATAAAGTTGTCGCGCTCGGTGTCGATGGCGATCTGTTCGATCGGCTTGCCGGTGTTTGCGGCAAGGATTTTGTTCAGCTTTTCCTTCGTGCGCAAAATGTGTTTTGCCACGATCTCGATCTCGGTTGCCTGACCCTGTGCGCCGCCGGAGGGCTGGTGGATCATGATCTCGCTGTTAGGCAGCGCAAAACGCTTGCCTTTGGCGCCGGACGAAAGCAGGAACGCGCCCATCGACGCCGCGAGTCCCATGCAGATGGTGGACACGTCGCATTTGATATACTGCATCGTGTCATAGATGGCAAGGCCTGCGCTCACGGAGCCGCCCGGGGAGTTGATATAAAAGCTGATGTCCTTTTCCGCATCCTGGCTTTCGAGGAACAAAAGCTGCGCCACCACAAGGGAGGCCGTTGCGTCGTTGACTTCGTCGGAAAGCACAACGATGCGGTCGTTGAGCAGGCGGGAAAAGATGTCGAACTGGCGTTCGCCGCGGTTGGTCTGTTCAATGACATAAGGTACGAGTGCCATGGGAATGTCCTCCTGTGTTGTAATAGATTGGTTCGTTAGTTGGCGTCGGTGAAGTTGGCGTCGGTGTAGCCGGCGTCGGTATAGCCGCCGTTATTGTTTCCCTGCTGGAAATCGTTCGGGTTGAAGCCGCCCTGCTGGAAGTTGTTCGGATCAAAGCCCTGCGGACCGCCCTGGGCGCCCTGCGCCTGCTGTGCCTGCTGATAGAGCTTTTCGGAAATCTTGTAGAACGCCTGGGTCAACGCTTCTTTTTCGTTTTTGATGAGATTGATATCCTGACCGTTCAGCGCGTTTTTGAGCGCGTCGATCTTGCTTTGCAGATCGGACTTGTCATTGGCATCAAACTTGTCGCCCTCTTCGGACAGAATCTTTTCGCACTGATAGACCATCTGGTCCGCTTCGTTGCGGGTGTCCACTTCTTCGCGGCGCTTCTTGTCCTCTTCGGCAAACTTTTCGGCGTCCTTGACCGCCTTGTCGATGTCTTCCTTGCTCATATTGGACGACGCGGTGATGGAGATGCTCTGTTCCTTACCGGTGCCCAGATCCTTGGCGGACACGTGGACGATGCCGTTGGCGTCGATGTCGAAGGTCACTTCGATCTGCGGCACACCGCGGCGGGCCGGCATGATGCCGTCGAGCGAGAAGATGCCGAGCGTCTTGTTGTCGCGGGCGAATTCACGTTCGCCCTGCAGCACATGGATTTCCACGGACGGCTGGTTGTCCACAGCAGTGGAGAAGATCTGGCTCTTCTTGGTGGGGATGGTGGTGTTGCGTTCGATCACGCGGGTGTTCACACCGCCCATCGTTTCGATACCGAGGGACAGCGGGGTAACGTCGAGCAGCAGCAGACCCTTGACGTCGCCGCCGAGCACGCCTGCCTGCAGAGAGGCGCCGATGGCCACGCATTCATCCGGGTTGATGCCCTTGAACGGTTCTTTGCCGATAAACTTCTTGACGGCGTCGTTCACAGCCGGGATACGGGAGGAGCCGCCGACCATAAGGATCTTGTCGATCTGGCTGGTCTGCAAGCCGGAGTCGCTCATCGCCTGACGGACGGGGCCCATGGTCGCTTCGACAAGGTCTGCGGTCAGTTCGTTAAACTTTGCGCGGGTGAGCGTGGCTTCCAGATGCTTCGGGCCGGTCGCGTCCGCTGTGATAAACGGCAGAGAGATGGCGGAGGTGGTGACGCCGGACAGCTCGATCTTCGCTTTTTCGGCCGCTTCCTTGATGCGCTGCATCGCCATTTTGTCGCCGCGCAGGTCGATGCCCTGCTCCGCTTTGAAGTTGTTCACCAGCCAGTCCATAATGCGCTGGTCAAAGTCGTCGCCGCCGAGGTGGTTGTTGCCGGCTGTGGCAAGCACTTCCTGCACACCGTCGCCCATCTCGATGATGGACACGTCGAAGGTGCCGCCGCCGAGGTCGTAGACCATAACCTTCTGGTCCTCTTCCTTGTCGATGCCGTAGGCCAGCGCGGCAGCCGTCGGCTCGTTGATGATACGCTTGACGTCCAGACCGGCGATCTTGCCGGCGTCCTTGTGACGCTGGGCGTCGGTGAAGTAGGCCGGAACGGTGATGACCGCTTCGGTCACCTTGTCGCCGAGATAAGCTTCGGCGTCGGTCTTGAGCTTTTGCAGAATCATTGCGGAAATCTCCTGCGGCGTGTAGCTCTTGCCGTCGATGTTGACGTGATAGTTGGAGCCCATCTGACGCTTGATAGACGAGATGGTGCGGTCGGGGTTGGTGATCGCCTGACGTTTTGCGACCTGACCGACCATACGCTCGCCGTCTTTGGCAAACGCCACGACGGACGGGGTGGTTCTTGCGCCTTCCGCGTTGGCAATGACAACGGGTTCGCCGCCTTCGATGACGGACACGCAAGAGTTGGTTGTACCTAAGTCGATACCGATAATTTTAGCCATAATTCATTCCTCCAGAATCATTGTATAGTTGTATTTGTTTGATTATTTATTCAGAATCATCTTCACCGAACACAAGCCGGTGCAGTTTTTCTTCTATTGAAAGATGCAGAAGTTCGTCTGCTTTTTCATTTGAGCAGTGCTGCCGGAATCTCTTCGATGCTCGAATCGGCAATGCGATGCCGATCGTCGTCAGAATCAGCAGGGCAACCAAGAGACTCCAACTGAATGCGCCGAGCAAACAGAACCAACCGATCAAGGCCAGCGGCAATCCGTCAAGCAGCCAGGAAAGAACTGTAAACTTTTTTCGGACACTTTCCAGTTCAGCAATTTGATATTGCACACGCGGCAGGGGTTGTTCCGACTGAAGCGCAACAGCTTCATAATAGATGTTATCGCTTCTTGCCGTATTGTTTTCAATGCGTATCACAGAATCCGTAACCAGTGAAGGGCTTTGCATAATCGCATCACAATAGACGCGAATCTTCGCTTGCTGGGAAGCAATCGCACCTGCCCATATCAGAAACAGAGAAAACCGAATCTTGTTCTTTTTGTCAATCCCGATCTCAACCGTTTCATCCGCTTGCACAGGCAAAACCTGTTTGCTCTTTTTCCCAAGCGGCACTGTCCGGTTTCCGGTTTTTAAAACCAAAGGATAGGATGATTCATTCACAAAAGTCATCGTCATGTTTCGTCTCCGGCTATATGTTTCAAATTCTGCTCTGTGCACTGTGCACTAAGCACTGTGCACTCAGTTCGCCACCTGCACCATCGCGGGCCGCAATATCCTCTCGCCGAGCTTGTAGCCCTTGCTGAACACCGCGGCGATTTCGTTTTCGCCGAAGGCGTCGTCTTCGATGTGCATCACAGCGTTGTGGATGTTCGGGTCAAATTTGTCGCCCGGTTCGCCGAACGCTTCCACGCCGAGCTTTTTGAGCGTTTCCTGAAAACCGGCAAAGATCATCTCCATGCCTTTTTTCAGACTTTCGGCGTCGGCGTCCTGGGTGCCGAGCGCGCGTTCAAAGTTGTCGAGCACCGGCAGCAGCTCGCCCAGCGCGGCGGCTTTCGCGTCGCCGTAAAGCGCTTCCTTTTCGCGCGTGGTGCGCTTGCGGTAGTTGTCATATTCCGCGAGGGTGCGGATGTGCGCCTCCTTGGCGGCGGCCAGTTCTTTTTCAAGCGCCGCACAGGGGTCCTCCTGCTGCGGTTCCTCTTTTTCTTTCACGTCCGCCTCGCCCAGTTCGATTTCGGCGTCCGGGTTTTCCGGTTTGTTCGGGTCTTTTTTGCCTGCCATACGGCGCCTCCTTATTTGTCTTCAAATGTTTCCGTAAGCATTTTGCTCACGAGCTCGGTCAGATATTCAATCCGCGGGATCAGCTTTGCGTAATCGAGCCGCGTGGGGCCGATGATGCCGATCGCGCCGCCGTCGTGGCCACGGATCTGATAGCGTCCGACGATCATGCTGGTGTTTGCAAGCTGACGGAACAGGTTTTCGCTGCCGATCGACACCGAAAGTCCGGTTTGGTTGCCGGCGGAAACGGCGCGCTGCAGCTTTTCGTCCTCGTCGAGGAACTGCATCATATCAAACATCTGATCGGAAAACTCCCGGTGATGCAACAGGTTTTGTTCACCCTCGAGCAGCACCTCCGCGCGCACGGCCTGATTTGCCAAGTCGGCCAGCACCACAAACAGCGGGCTCATGGCCAGCGCGTTGGCGCCGAGCGAGGCGACCAGCGTTTGGATCATCACGGTACCGATATCCGACACCGGGTGGCCGATGAAGGTGTTGTCCACAATCTCGTGGAAGTTTTCGATCATATCCACCGTCAGCGGCACGTCCAGCCGGCACACGGCGTTTTTGATGATACCGGTGGAGGTCATCAGCACGATCATAGCGATCTTGCTGCCCACGGGCACGATCTCAATGCGTTTGACGGTTGCGCCCGCGTCGGTGGGCGACGTTGCAAGGGCGGCGCAGTTGGTGATTTTGGCCAGCAGTTCGCCCGCCTTGCTCAAAAGCTTTTCGGGGTTGCCGGCGCAGCGTTCAAGCTCTTCCTTTACCATCTGCCGTTCGTCCTCGTCCAACTCGCATTTGTTCATCAGATGGTCGATATAGTAGCGGTAGCCTTTTTGCGACGGGATACGGCCGGCGGAGGTGTGGGGCTGATCAAGATAGCCCATTTCAGCCAGCGCGTTCATCTCGTTGCGGATGGTTGCGGACGAAACGGAGATCGGCAAAGCCGTCATCAAAAACTTGGAACCGATCGGTTCGCCCGTTTTGATATACTGTTCGACGATTGCGGCAAGGATCATTTCCTTGCGCTTTCCGAGTTCCATATCGTTTCGCCTCCTTTAAGGGTTGTTTTAGCACTCTTGGCCTTCGAGTGCTAATCATTGTCATAATGATACTACGATTGCTAACAGTTGTCAAGGGGTTTTGGAAAAAATTTTTTTTGAGGGCCCAGGGACAAGGGACGAGGGACAAGGGACGCGACGGACGCTGCGGCAAAAGGAAACGGTCTGCCGCGCAGGGACAGCAACTTTATTGCAGAGGTGATGGACATGATGGAGGGGTGGAAACGCGGGGAAGGAAGACTGTCAAACAGAATATATAAAGGACAGAATTACTGGAAAAAGAGTGAATAGAACAAGCTGTTCACCGGCTATTCACTCGCTATTCACTCGCTATTCACTCGCACGAATGCCCGAACGGTGGGCTTTGTTGGGGTTTTAGTGAATAAGATTCTCTTTTTTACAAGTAAAAAGTCAGAAAAACAGAAAACATGAAAAAACGGGAAATGTTGGGAAACGCTGGTTACTGGTTACTGGTAACACCGGTTTGTCGCGTAGGGGCGTCAGCCGACCGGGCGTGGAAGAGAAGGATGCGATTTGCCGATCGTGATCGGTGAAGCACAACAGCCGATCACTGATTTGCGCTGCAAATAAACCTGTAGCGGTCGCCCCGCGGGCGACTGATTCACAAACATAAAGCAGCACAGCAGCCGAAGCGGCTGCCGCTACAACGCTGACGACTGTCGACGAAGCCGCGCGAAGCGCGGCGCTTGACTTTCTCCCGCCATATAGTTATAATGAAAAGGATGAAAACGGCAAAGGAGATATGCAACCATGTATACAGAAGAAAACGGCAAAATCTGGCTCGCAACCGGCAGCGAACGCGTCTATCTCAACCCCGCCATGGCCAACCGCCACGGTCTGATCGCCGGAGCAACAGGCACCGGTAAAACCGTCACCCTCAAGGTTGTTGCGGAATCGTTCAGCGAAATGGGCGTACCCGTGTTCATCGCCGACATCAAGGGCGACGTGTCGGGCATGTGTCTGCCCGGCAGTGAAAACAAACACATCCGCCGCTCCATCGACACGATGGGCATCGAAAACTTTACCTACACCTCGTTCCCCGTCCGCTTTTTCGACGTCTACGGCAAGCTCGGCCACCCTGTGCGCACCACAATCTCCGACATGGGGCCGGAGCTTTTGTCCCGCCTGTTGGGACTCAACGACACCCAGAGCGGTGTGCTGCGCATCGTGTTCCGCATTGCGGACGACAACGGGATGCTGCTGCTCGATCTCAAGGATCTGCGTGCCATGCTGCAGTTTGTGGCGGACAACGCGAACGACTATAAGATCCGCTACGGCAACGTTTCGCCGCAGTCCATCGGCGCCATCCAGCGCGCGCTGCTCACGCTTGAGGACGAGGGCGGCAACCTGTTTTTCGGCGAACCGGCGCTCGATATTGCCGACTGGTTCGACTGGGCCGACGACGGCCGCGGCGTGATGAACATCCTCGAATGTGCCGAGCTGTTCCAGCATCCGCTGCTGTACAGCACATTTTTGCTCTGGATGCTCTCTGAGCTGTATGAGCTGCTGCCGGAGGCGGGCGACCTTGACAAACCGAAGATCGCGTTCTTCTTTGACGAAGCGCATCTGCTGTTTAAAGACGCACCGAAAGCGCTTCTCGAAAAGGTGGAGCAGGTCGTGCGTCTGATCCGCTCCAAGGGCGTGTCCGTATGGTTCATCACCCAAAACCCGATGGATATCCCCGAATCCGTGCTCGCCCAGATCGGCAACCGTGTGCAGCATGCCCTGCGCGCCTATACGCCCAACGAGCAAAAAGCCATCCGCGCCGCCGCCCGGTCGTTCCGTGTAAACGACGCGTTTGACACCGAAACCGTGTTGCAGGAGCTTGCCACCGGCGAAGCGCTGGTGTCTGTCCTCGACGAAAAGGGCATCCCGTCCATCGTGGAGCGCGCCAATATTTTGCCGCCGAAAAGCTCGATGAACGCCGTGGAGCCGGCTGTGATCGGCACCGTGCTCGCCACGTCGCCGCTGCTGCAGAAATACGCCGCCGCGCTCGATCGCGAAAGCGCCTATGAGATTCTCACGGCTCAGGCGGAAGAAGCCGCCAAAGAAGCCGAAGAACTCGCCCGGCAAAAGGAAGAAGAAAAACAGCGGCTGGCCGCCGAAAAGCAAAAACTGGCCGAAGAAAAAGCCAAGGCCGCCGAAGAACGCCGCATTGCCGCCGAGCTGAAAGCCAAGGAGCGCGCCAAAAAGAGCAGCTCCTCCCGTTCGTCCGGCTCCATGATGAACAAGGTCGCCTCCTCCGCGATGAACACCATCGGCCGCGAGGTGGGCAGACAGTTGATCCGCGGTCTGTTCGGCACGCTGAAGAAATAGTGATGAGTGGTTAGCAAGATAGCAAGAAACAAGATAACAAGACAGCAAGATGCGGCGCCGCCGCGTCGGCGGCTCAGTCATCAGTCGACAGTCAACAGTCGTCAGCAGCGCCGATTAGTGAACGGCCGGTTTTCCTCTCCTTCCAAGTACATGATTCTGCCTTGTTAAGAAGCAGGGATCATTCACTTTCAAGCAGGTGATGAAAATGATAAAGAAAAAGAACGCATACATCTCCTACCTTTGTCTCGCTGTTGCGCTGATATTCATTTTGCTTGTTTTTTGGGTAGACGGAAAAAGCGATGGATTGCAAGCCGCTTTTGCTGTTTTGGTCTTTCTTTGTCTGGCTGTTTCCCAAATCTATAAAGCGAACACGATCTGCTGCCCATTCTGTCATGCCGGAAAGACCTTTCGCGGTTCCATGTATTTCATGTATTGCGAAAAGGCAATTTTAAAGAAGAAAAAAGAATTTGTCTGTCCGGATTGCGGAAAAACAATCATCATTCAATAGTTCTCGTTTTTGTCTCTCTGTGTGCGGCTGAGTCGACAGCAAGATAGCAAGAAGCAAGACCGCAAGAAACCCGGCGCTACAGTTTTCAATGATCCATTATCAATTCTCAATTCAATCCCCTTCCCACGTCAACGAAATCAAGATTACAGAAAGGAGCTTCCCCATGCAGTACATCTTTATTGTAAATCCCCATGCCGGCGAAAGCGACAACGCCGCCGTCATCCGCAACGCCGTCAATGCTCTGCCCGAAAAAGAGCAGTGCGAGGTCTATGTGACCAAAGCGCCCGGCGACGCCACCGTGTTTGTAAGCGACTGGTGCGCTTCCCATCCCGGCGAGCCCGTCCGTTTCATCGCCTGCGGCGGCGACGGCACGATCAACGAAGTCTTTGCCGGCGCAGCGGAGAAAGAAAACGTCAGCGTAAGCTGCTACCCGTGCGGCAGCGGCAACGATTTTGTCAAAGCCTTCGGCGGCGCAGACAAGTTTAAAGATATCGCCGCGCTGATCCGTGCCGAAGCAAAGCCGCTCGACCTTCTCAAAGTCGGCGACCGCTGGGCAAACAACGTGGTCAACTTCGGATTTGACACCACCGTCGCCATCACGATCAACGAAGAGCGCGCAAAGACCGGCCACGGCAACAAAAACGCCTATACCAAAGGCGTGGTCAAAGCGCTTTTGACCGCGATGAAAAACGACTTCACCGTCCGCGCCGACGGCGAAGTGCTCAACCCGAACGGCAAGGCGCTGCTTTGCACCGTTGCCAACGGCCAGTATGTGGGCGGTTCGTTCCGCTGCGCGCCGAAGGCAAAAACCGACGACGGACTGATCGACGTCTGTTTGATCAAACCGATCTCCCGCCTGCGCTTTGTCAAGATCCTGACGCCCTACACCAACGGCGAGCACCTCGACCGCGACGACATGAAGGACATCGTGATCTACCGCCAGGCCAAAAAGGTGGAGGTCGACGCCCCCGCCGGCTTTGCGTTTTCGCTCGACGGCGAAATCGTCTATGAACCCCACTTCACCGTGGAGATCGTGCCGGGCGCCGTGCAGTTTGCCGCGCCGTGAAATAGGGCCGAGGGCCAAGGGCCAAGGGCTAAGGGCCAAGGGCTAAGAGCCAAGGGCTAAGGGCCAAGGGCCAAGGGCTAAGGGACGCGCCGAACGGTATCAGATACCGGCAAACGGTGCGCCGCGCAAGAAACAATTCTCCAAAAGAAAAAGCGACACCCGCTCGAAAGCGGGTGTTTTCTTGTTTATTCGCAGGAACGCGGCAGATCAGTGCCTTGCTATGACAACTGTCAGCGCGCCCCCCCTCGGCCCTTGGCCCTTAGCCCTCGGCCCTGAAAAAAGCGCCCGCAGGCGCTTTTTTAATAGTTCTCCGCGTGGACTTCAAAGTACGCTTGCGGATGGGCGCAGACCGGGCAGACGTCCGGCGCCTTGGTGCCGACCACGATGTGGCCGCAATTGCGGCATTCCCAGACCTTGACTTCGCTCTTTGCGAACACAGCGGCGGTCTCCACATTTTTGAGCAGCGCACGGTAACGTTCTTCGTGGTGCTTTTCAATGGCCGCCACACCGCGGAATTTTGCGGCAAGCTCGGGGAAGCCCTCCGCCTCGGCGGTTTGGGCAAAGCCCTCATACATGTCGGTCCATTCAAAGTTTTCGCCGTCGGCGGCTGCCGCCAGATTTTCGGCGGTGGTGCCGATACCGCTTAGCTCCTTGAACCACATCTTGGCGTGTTCCTTTTCGTTGTCGGCGGTTTTCAAAAACAGCGCCGCGATCTGTTCATACCCTTCCTTTTTCGCCTTGGACGCGAAATAGGTATATTTGTTTCTGGCCTGGCTTTCGCCCGCA
>CACWJV010000106.1 GCA_902761265.1 Oscillospiraceae bacterium
AGCAAAACACTTCCCTCTCTGGGCGCGGAAACCGGGTACTCTTTTCAGTCAACGCCTTTTGAATATAAACGATCCTCAATCTTTCGGATACATGATATCGCGCCAGTCAAGATCACCGCGTTCCAGCGCGTGGATCAGCGCTTCAGCGGTTGCGATGTTGGTTGCAACAGGCACGGAATGGACGTCGCAAAGGCGCAAAAGGTTCGCCTCGTTCGGTTCGTTCGGTTTCGGATTCAAGGGATCGCGGAACATGAGCAGCAAGTCGATCTCATTGCACGCGATCCGCGCCGCAATCTGTTCTTCACCGCCCTGGGTTCCGGCCATAAATTGTGTGATCTGCAGACCGGTTGCGTCACTGACCAGCTTGCCTGTTGTGCCGGTGGCACACAGATTATGTCCGCTGAGCGTGCCGCAATAGGCGATGCAGAACTGGGTCATCAGTTCTTTTTTCGCGTCGTGCGCGATCAATGCGATGTTCATTTCCTCGTCATCTCCTTTAAATTCCGTTGAAGGGTTGAATCAGCTTACCCTATTATAACAGAGAATCTGCCCTTTGGCAAGCATTTTGAGAAAAAAGAACAAAATTATGTCATTTTTTTGTAACAATTACGCATTTGTTACATTTCAAACAAACCACAACGGCGCCTGTATGCCCTGGATGCGTTTTGCAAGACGGCGGAACGGCTCATAGGAGAGATTGCGCGGCGCAAAGAGTTTGCCGCTCATACCGGCCCGGCGCAGGTTTTTATCTTCGGGAATGATGGCAATGAGCTGCACGCCGGTCTCGTCGATCACGTCGTCGATATTCAAAAGCTTTTTGCGACGGATGTCGCGGTAAACGGCGCGGTTGATCACCAGCCGGCTGTTTCGCACGCCGAGCGATTCCATCTGTTCGGCAGCACGGCACGCGGCACGCACACACACAAGATCCGGCGTTGCCACCACCAGCGCCTTTTGCGCGGCGGCACAGGCCAAAGACAGTCCCCGGCCGATGCCGGCGGGCGCGTCGAACAGCAGAAAGTCATAGCCGGGTTCCACTTCGCGCACCAGACGTTTGACGTCGTCGTTCGTCAAAACGTCATAATCGGGCGGGCAGGTCATAAACGCAAGACCGTCCGCTTCGAGCACAGCGTCGGCGACACCGCAGCGTCCTTTGGCTGCGTCGCCCCAGTCAAACACCACGTCCCCTGCCGCACCGAGCATCAGATCGATGCTGCGCAGATTGTCGAAATCCAGCAGCAGGACTTTTTTGCCGGCAGCGGCCAGCGCTTTGCCGAGCGCAACGCAAACCGTTGTTTTGCCGACGCCGCCCTTGCCGGACGCGATCACGATCCTTCTTGCCATCCGATAGCTCCCCTTTCGCCGGTTGTGTTTATCGCAGAAGTGTGCCTTCCTCCTGCGCTTCTTCGGGTGTGGTTTTGGTTGAAAAATAGTATTCCATGATTTTGGACGCCACCGGCGCGGTAGAACCGCCGGAGCCGGCGCCTTCGATCACAACGGCCACACAAATCTCCGGATCTTCATACGGCGCGAAGGTCATGATCAAACCGTTGTAGGTGTCCACATTATAGCCGTTGATGCGTTTGACTACCGTTGTTGTGCCGGTCTTAGCCGCCACATGGACCGGTACGTCGGTAAAGTCGGCATAGCTGCGCGTACCGACAAGCAGCATGCCGCGCCAGACCTGATCCCAGTTGTCGGCTTTGAAATTCGCCTGCGACAAAATCTCTCGCTGCGACTGATAGACCGTTTTGCTGAAATCGCTCGTCAAGACGGATTTGACGAGATGCGCCTTGTAGCGTGTGCCTTTGTTGGCGATGGTAGAAACATAGGCGCAAAGCTGGATCGGCGTGAAGGCGTTGTCGCCGTGGCCGATACCGGCCTGGATCGTAAGACCCGGCGTCCACAACTCACCTTTGGACGTGCGCAGCAAATAGGAGTCGACGGTGCCCTCCGCTTCGTTTAACTCCACACCCGTCTTTTCGCCGAGACCGAACATCGTGAAATACCGGTTCAGCTTTTCAATTCCGAGCAATCGCGCGGTCTCATAGAAAAAGATATTGCAGCTATTATACAGCGCATACACCACATTCAGACCGCCGTGAACACCGGTACAGCCGGGCTGATAATCGGAAAAATAGCGGTATTTACCGTAGCAGGTGATATAGGTGTCTTTGGTAATGACGCCTTCTTCGAGACCGGCCATCGCCACGCAGGGCTTGATGGTAGAGCCCGGCGCATAGGTGCTGCGCAGCGCACGGTTCCACAGCGGCTTTGCCGGGTCGGCGTTGAGCTTGCCCGCCTGTTTTTGGTAGGTTGTCAAATCAAACGTCGGATAGGATGCGGACGCGAGCACGTCGTTGGTGCGCGTATCCATCACGACCACCGCACCGGACGTCACGTTGCGGGCCATTTGTTGTTCGAGGATCAGATCGCGCAGCGCATTTTGCGCTACTTTTTGCAGTCCCGCATCTATCGTCAAAACGACCGTATTCCCCTGGCGCGGCAACACGGTATAGGTTTCTGTGGTATTGCCGTCGGCGTCGGTGGTAATCATCTTTTCGCCGGGCGTGCCGCGCAAATAGGATTCCATCGTATATTCGATCCCGTTTTTGCCGATCACGTCGTCGCGACTGTAGCCGAGATCCTTTTTTTCTTCATATTCATCCGGGCTGATGGCGCCGACGATACCGAGAATGTGCGGCGCGATCGTTCCGTCGATATAGTCGCGCTGGGCTTCGATCCGCACATCCACGCCGGGGTATTGATCGGACCGCTCTTTGAGCGATGCGACCAACTCTTCGCTGACGTCGTCGGCAAACGTGTAGCTTGTGGCAGCGTTGAAGCCGTCTTTATGCATCGAGTAGTAGACCGAAGCGATATCACGCGCATCACCGAGATCGTAGTCGGCCAATTCATACCGATCGCTGAGCGCTTTGAAACAGTTGTCAACTGTGGCATACGGGTTCAGATGCAAAAACGCTTTGGATTTGAGATAGGATACTTCGTTTTCCTTTCCGCCGACAAACCGGAGCGTGCCGTTTTGCGTGACACGGATGGGCAAATTGTCTTTCCATTTCTCGTTGTGGGCGCGGAACAGTTTGATGAGTGACAGCAAAATTTCGCTGCGCGCCTTTGGCTGTTTGCCGGACGGGAAACGCTGAAAGTCGATGATGACCGTGCGCACCTGCTTGTTGGCCACAAGCAGTTCGCCGTTGCGGTCGCGGATCTCGCCGCGCATCGCTTCCACAGGTACTGTAACGGAAGAAACCGCCGTTTGTTTCGCCTCGCGGCTTTGGATCGCCTGGATATAAAACATGCGTCCGAGGAACACCAAAAGCAACGCTGCGAAAACCAGCGTCACTGCGCGTCCTCTGCGCTGATTGCCGTTGCGTCTCAACGAAGATCCTTCCTTTCTGAAAAATGATGGTATTTATGCGCTTTGGTCCAACCGGGTGCAGCCGCGGTGAACCAGCGCCGTCAGCCAGTAGACCGGCAGCGCGAAGATCAATGTGAACAGTGCGCTCGGCAGCGAAAACGAAAAGAGCTGATGCACCGCCGCCGGCTGGCCGGGCAGCAGCACAAAGCAAACCCATTGAAACAGCGCGGTCAGCCCCAGCGCACCGCCGCACAGCAGCAGCGCCGCCCGGGCGTTGTTGCGTATCCAAAGCGCAACGAGCGTGCTGCACGAGAAGCCCAGGAGAAACAGCCACACGGCATACCAGCCGTCGGCACCGACCGAAGCACAGTCCCACAACACGCCGGCAAATGCACCGAACAGTCCGGCAGGCAGGCGTTTTTCATGCATCGAGACACAAACAACAACCGGCACCAACAGCCACGCATGGACAACACCGATGTGGAAAAAAGCGCCCTTTGTGTGTTGCAAAAGCGCACACAAAACCACGAGCAATCCGAAGATTCCCCGCCGCAGCAGTTTTTGTTTGTCGAATGTACGCATAGCCTTCTCCGTTATTCAGTTTACTCCACGCCCTGTCCGCGGAAATCGGTGATGACAAAGACGTCTTCGAGTCCGCGCAAATCCACGCCGGGTTCCACAATGGCGTAGCTGGTCAGATCATATTCACTTTCGACTACCTGCGTGACCGTGCCGATGATCAGACCCTTCGGATAGATGCCGCCGATGCCGGACGTGATGATGATACCGCCCGGGGCGATCAGGGTTGTACGTTCGAGTCCCGCCATAATGCAGGCGCCGTTTTTACTTTGTTCGCTGTCGGTCGTAACGTAAGCAGTTTCGCGGGTCTTGCTTTCGATCGCGCTGACGTTGATCAGCGGATTGAGGAGCGAAAGCACCACGGAATAGGTCGGGTTGACCTTTTTGACAATACCGACAAGATATCCGCCGCAGATCACCGGGTCGTTGACGGCAATATCGTCGTTGCTGCCCTTGTCGATCATGAGCGACGTAAACTGGTCTGCGGCGTCGGAACCGATGATATTGGCCGGCGCGAGCACATAGTCGCGGTTGGCCGCTTTGACGCCGAGCATTTCTTCATAAGATGTGATTTTATGTTTGATCTCGTCATAGTCCACAAGCTTCGCCTGATACTCCGCCACCTGTTGGCGCAGCGCTTCGTTTTCTACGCGGTAGGTGTTGGCCGACGCAAACGACGCGCCGAACGTATGCAGCTTTTCGCTGACAAAAGCCGTCGCCTTTTGCAGCGGGGTAAAGACCACCGAAACGACTTTGGTTACGGGCGAAGTATCGTTTTGGGAAACGGCGGCAAACACAGCGCCGAACAGCAGCGCTGCCAGAATGACCGCAAAGACCTTGACGGGCATACTTTTGAAAAACTGTCGCATAGCTATTGATCCCTTTCCGCGCCGTCAGACGCGTTTGCCGATCAGTTTGAGCATTTCGGATTCCAAATAGATTCCGGTACCGTCCGCCACACAGTCGAGCGGATTGTCGGCGATGTTGACCGGCATGCCCGTTTCGTCGGCGATCAGCTTGTCCAGTCCGCGCAGCAGCGCGCCGCCGCCGGTGAGCATGATGCCGTGGTCCATGATGTCGGCGGAAAGTTCGGGCGGCGTTTTTTCGAGCGTCGCCTTGACCGCTTCGAGGATTTGGTTCACGGGATCGGCGAGCGCTTCGCGGATCTCTTCGCTGGTTACGGTGATATGCATCGGCAGACCGTCGACCAGGTTGCGGCCCTTGACTTCCATCTTGCCCTCGCCTTCATATTCACAGGCGGAGCCGATCTTGATCTTGATATCCTCGGCCGTCCGCTCGCCGATCAAAAGGTTGTACTTTTTCTTGACGAACTGCACGATGGCGTTGTCAAAGCTGTCGCCCGCCGCCCGGACAGAGCGCGAACAGACGATGTCGCCCAGCGAGATGACAGCCACCTCCGCCGTGCCGCCGCCGATGTCGAGCACCATGGAGCCAATCGCTTCGCTCACAGGCAGACCCGCGCCGATGGCGGCCGCCATCGGTTCTTCGATCAAACTGACGTAGCGCGCGCCGGCTTCGATGGCGACGTCGTGGACGTTGCGGCGTTCCACTTCCGTGACGCCGGACGGGATGCAGATGACGACGCGGGCTTTGGCAAAGAAGCTGCCGCCCATCGCCTTTTGCATAAACTTTTTGAGCATTTCCGTGGTGATATCAAAATCGGCGATCACGCCGTCGCGCAGCGGACGCATGGCGGTGATGGAGCCGGGCGTGCGGCCGATCATCTCTTTGGCCTGGGTGCCGACGGCAACCACGCGCGCCGGTTTTTGGCCGACATGGATGGCGACCACGGAGGGTTCGCGGATCACGATCCCCTTGCCTTTGACAAACACAAGCGTGTTGGCCGTGCCGAGGTCAATGCCGATATCCTGTGAAAAAAGCATAAGCGTTCTCCTTTTATGAAATCCTTTGTGGAAGGTCATAGTATCGCATGATAAGTATGGATATTATATTATAGCCCAAATTGATCAGAATCTCAATAGGTTTGGAAAATATTTTGATAAAGGGGCAAGGGACAAGGGGCTAGGGACTAGGGACAAGGCGAGCCACAAGCAAAGCGGGCGGCCGGTGGCCGCCCTTGCGTTTATAGGAATCATGCAGATATCCCCGATTGTCCGCCGACCGCAGTGCCCTCGGCCCTATACCCTTGGTCCTAAAACGAGACCCACATTGCCGGCCGCACTGCCGTGCCCGTGTCCTCCACGGGTTCGCCGACGATACTCGTCAGCGCGCCGATCGCCATCACGCGGCCGGGCGCACTGCCCGGGGTGCGCGTCCACCATTTCGAGCTCAGGCGGTAGTCGGACGTGTCTTTGGTCGACGCCCACGCTGTGGCTTTGCAATAGGCGGATTCCGCAAGAGAAAAATAGGTGCGCACCTCGCTGCGGCTCAAAACGAACAGTTTGTCTTTGGTCGCGTCGCCCGGGTCGGCGCCGAAAGCCGGGTTTTTATCGGGCAAAACGGTCGTTTTGGCAATCTTTGCGCGTTCCGCTTTGGCAAACGCTTCGGCCGCGAAATCGCCGTTGAGCCATGTACGCAGACTGCTGGACTGCCAGGTGACGTCGCCGCCGTTGCCGAAGGGACGAAAATCGAGCGCATACTTACTTACAAGCAGCGCTTTGTCGTCGGCTTTGTCGAGCACGATCCAATAGATGTCCTCTTTGCCGTCGGCGGCTTTGTTGTCCTGTTCGTACATGCCGAAGGTCACTTCGTCTTTGACACCGGCGTTGGCAATCGCCTGCAGTTGCGCTTTGAGCCGGATCTCCTGCCGCTTGTCGGCGCTGTCTTTATAGTTTCGCAACAGCGCCAGCGTGCGGTAGGCCGACGCGTAGTCGCCGCCCTCGATCGCGGTCATCGCCTTTCGATAAAAGCTGTGCGGCAAGATCACCGTGACAGTCAAAGTGCCGACCACCAGCAGCACGAGCAGCACGAGTGCCTCCATTTTCAGTCGCTTGCGGCGGCGCTGCTTTTTTTCGGCTTTACGCAGTGCAGCGGCCGCGGCCGCCTGTTGCGCGGCAAACGCGGCCTGTGCGCCGCGGTCTTCAAACGGCTTTTGGCCTCCCGGCGGCGTCTGCGGTTGCTGTTGCGGCTGCGGCGCAGCAGGTTTCGGTTCGGGCTGTTTCGGTTCGGGCTGCGGCTTCTGCGGTTCCGCGGGCGGTTCACCTACGGTTTGTTTTGTGCCGCAATATTCGCACACGCCGATGTTGCTGCCCTCCGGCACGTCGAGGTCGCCGCCGCAGATTTTACATTGATAAATGGCCATACTGTCCCCTTATTTGCTGCGTTTGCAAAGCTCGTTGCGCGTTTGCAGCGCGGTCTGCGTTTGCAAAATCGTTTTGCGTGCGGCGGCATAATCGCCGGCGGCAACAGCGGTTTGCAATTCGTCGAGCAGCACGGAAAGCTGCAGTTCCTGTGCGTTTGTCGCGTCGGAACTCATCGGGTCACTGTAGCGGAAATCCTCCGCGAGCTTTGCGAGGTAGTTTTTGGTTTCGGCGTCGTCACACGCACCGGCGAGCGCCGCGGCTTTGGATTGCAAAAGCAGCCGAGGTAGTTTTTGGTTTCGGCGTCGTCACACGCACCGGCGAGCGCCGCGGCTTTGGATTGCAAAAGCAGCATGCCGCCCTGCGCGGTCTTGACTTTTTCGTCCTGGCTCTCCACAACCTCGCGTGCCGCGTCTGCACCGACAAGGCCGACGACAAACGCCGCAAACAGCAGCACATAGCACAGTGCGCCGCACCACAGCGGCACCCGGTCGCCCAGCGCCATACCGAGAAAGCCGAGCAGCATCTGGACGATGAGGTAGATCACGCCCAACCGTGCGATCGGGAAGCCGTAGAATTTGCTTTTATAGGTTTCACCCTTGTGGAATGCGAGGCCGATCGTGACGACCTGCATCAGTACGGCAAAGAGCGAAAACGCGAACGCCGTCCAGTAGAGCTTGGTATGTTCGAAAGGAATGACGAACGCGAGCACAAGAAATACAGCCAGCGCCAACGCGACCAGCACGAGTTCGCGGACAAGATTCTTTTTCATGGAAAGCACCTCTTTCTTTCGTTACTGCGGCTGTTTGGCGCCGCAATCGGGGCAAAAGCGCGACGTGATGCCCGCTTTGCCACAGGCGGGACAGGTCCACGCCGCCGGCAGCGGCTTTTTCGTTCCGCAATTCGGGCAAAAGGCGCTCGGGATCTGCTTTGTGCCGCAGGTCGGGCAGTCCCAGCCGTCTCCTTTCGGCGCAGCAACGCCGGACAGCATCGGTTCCACAACGTCTTTGGTCATACCGGCGATCCCGCCCATGGCGCCCAGCGCAACACCGAGACCGGCCACGTCGCCGATGGACGATCCGCCGCTGCCGCCGATGCCGTTTTGCATCGCCTCCATGCCGACCATGCGCGCCGTTTCCTGGCTGTAGGTATAGCCCTTCATACGCATAGCTTCGGCTTCGGCCTCGGCTTTCATTTTATATGCTTCGGCTTCGGCCTGTGCGCCGATCAGCCGCAGGTGCGCTTCGGTCTGCGCCTCCACTTCGCGGCGCTTTTGCGCGGCTTCGGCTTCGAGCTTGCGGATCTCCTCCTGCTGCACGGCAAGATAGCGGTCGGCGTACTGCTGGCGCAGACGCTTGAAATTGGGATCGTCGTCGGGCGTAACGATGCGCGAGATGAAAAATTCCGGCATAAACAGGCCGTAGTCCGCGATCGCTTCGTTGATCCGCGCACGCAGCGCTTCACTGAGCTTTAAAAGCTGGGCGTCGATTTCGAGCACGGCGATGCCGCAGTCCTTGATTGTCTGGGCAAGATAGGCTTTGACCTGCGTCATCACCATGGCGCGCATCACGCCGCGGCAGTCCGCGGTGCCAAGCAGTTGCGACAGGCCGAGCCCGCCCGTTGTCCCAACAACCTTGAGCAGCAGGCGGCGGAAATCGGACACGCGGATATTGAATTCGCCGCTCGCGCCGAGCTCGACGTGCATCCCCGTTGCCGGGTCAAACAGACGCACTTTGCTGTCGGTGCCCCATTTGACGCCCATGAGCGTCGCTTTGTTGCAAAAATAGACTTCGCTGTGGAAGGTCGTTTCGGTATCCGTCGGCAGCTTGTAGACCGCATCCATCTTCGGCAGAAGCTGCGTTTCCAGCGTATAGCGTCCGGCGCCGAACAGATCGAGCGCCTGCCCGTCGCGGAAAAAGATCGCCTCCTGCGATTCGTGCACGATAAGCTGGGAGCCGAGCGTGAAGTTTTCCGCCGGATATTTATAGATCAGGGTGTCGTTGCCGCCCTCATACAGGATTACGCTTGCAAGATTGTCCTGGGTGTTCAGGTTCTCCATCGGGGTCATCCTTTCTTTATCTTTGATCGCTTCATTATAGCATAGCTGCGTCTCTTTTTCAATCCCTTGTAAGAATCAGCAGCACGCCGTTTTTGACGCTGACCGTCGCGGGCTTGCCGGTAAAATGATTGCTGACGCCGAGCGGAAACCCGTTGGTCAGCGGGATGTCCTTCGCTTCATAATACAGCCCTTCGATCGTGACGCCTTCGCTTTTTTCCGAAAGGGAAAACACCGAGATGCCGCCCTTGCGCTTTGCGTCAAAGTGGACTGCCGCGTTTTTGATGACGGTGAGCGTCTCTTTATCGCCGACCAGCATCCCCTGCGCGCCGTGTTCGGCGAGATACTGCAAATGCTGGATGTTGGCGAGCGTGTGGTCGAGCCGGCCGCCGACGCAGCCGTAGAACACAAAGCGGTCAAACCCGCGACCCAGCCCCTCTTTGATCGCGATAAACGAATCGGTCACATCCTTTTCGACCGGATAAACGACCACGTTATCTCCCTTCGGCACAACGCCGAGCGAATCAAAGTCTCCCACGATGAGATCGGGCGTGATGTTAAAATTGGCGGCTGCGGCCAGCCCGCCGTCAGCGCAGATGACAAACGCATCCGTCGGCACCGAAAGTTTGCGAACGGGGCCGGCGCCGATGACGACACAGGTTTTGGACATGGAAAGCGCTCCTTCCTTGGCCGTTTTGCTTGACGAAACGGCAAAAATATGATATAGTGAGTCGATCAATCGAAAGAAACAGGTGTTGGTATGAATATCCAGATCTACGGCACACAGAAGTGTTTTGACACCAAGAAGGCGCAGCGCTATTTTAAGGAGCGGCGGATCAAGGTGCAGTTTGTCGATCTTTTGAAATTCGGGATGAGCAAGGGCGAGCTGCGGTCGGTCAAGACGGCGCTCAAATGCAAATGCGACGATCTTGTGAGCGACAAAGCCAAACAGGGCGACGCCGCTGTGATCGCATATCTTGCAAGCGAAGAAGCCAAAGAGGAAAAGCTGCTCGAAAACCAAAGCTGGCTCAAAACGCCGATTGTCCGCAACGGCAAACAGGCGACGCTCGGCGTGCAAACGGAGATCTGGAAACAATGGGAGGCACAGGGCTGATGGTAACAGAAGAACAGATTGCGCGGATCAACGCACTCGCAAGAAAATCGAAAACGCCCGAGGGTCTGACCGATGAGGAACGTGACGAACAAAAAATGCTGCGCGAGCTGTATATCGCGTCATTTCGCGAAAGCTTGGTCGGCCAGCTCGAAAACACCTATATCGTGGACGCGCACGGCAACAAGCGAAAAGTGCAGCGCCGCAAATAACCGAATCGCCGGGATGCCCGGCGTTTTTCTTTTGCAAAGCAAAAATGCCGATCGGGGATCGGCACAAAGGTTACTTTTGGGTGTTGTCGTCCTGTTTGCGGCCGCCGAAAAAGATGAACGCAGTGGCGGGAATGATGCTCAAAACAAACAGCGCGAAGGCCCACAGATGCGTTTTGAAATACAAAAACATCTGGCGGAACGCCTGCGGCTGCAGCAGAATGCACAGTCCGACCAGCACGGCAAAGATCGCGCAGACCAGCACGGCGCCGGCCGCGGCGTCCTTGGCTTTTTTGGCGAGCGGATGACGTTCCTGCGTGGCAAGGTCGACCACGCTTTCCAGCGCAGTGTTCACGATCTCCATGCTCAGCACCAGCGCCGAGGCCAGCAGCAGCACCGCCCAGTCGGTACGCGAAAGGGTGAACCAATCGGTCAGAAGCAGAAAGCCGAGCATATAGCCGATACAGGTCAGATGGATCCGGAAATTGCGTTCGGTGCGCAGCGTGTTCCACACACCGGCGAACGCATAGCCGAAGCTCTTGAAGAGCTTTTTGTACTGTTCTTTCATACGTTTATTCTTCCACGGTATAATAGCTGCCGCTGCGCTCGAGGCCGAGCTGGGTCAGCACCGCCTCTTCCCGCTCGCGCATCCGCACGAGTTCGAGACCGCCGGCTTCGTGGTCATAGCCGAGCAGGTGCAGCATGGAATGGACGGTCAGAAACGCGATCTCGCGGTCAAAGCTGTGGCCGTACAGCTCCGCCTGTTTTTTTGCGTGTTCAATGGAGATCACAATATCGCCGAGCATCTGGGCGCCGGTGTCGTTGTTGATATCATATTGGCCCTCCGCGCCGAGCGGGAACGAGAGCACGTCGGTGGAGCGGTCCACGTTGCGGTATTTTTTGTTGAGTGCGTGGATCTTTTCGTCGTCCACAATCGTCACGCTGATCTCCGCCGAGCCTTTGAACTGTTCGTTGACCAAAACGGCGTTGCAGCAGCGGCGGATGAGCATCCGCAGGCCGCGCGGCAGTTTTTCGACCGTCTGATCATTGCTGATGATCACCTTGATATGGTCCTTCATTTCTTCTTTTTACCCTCCTCAAATTTCTCATACGCTTTGATGATGTCCTGCACCAGCTTGTGGCGCACCACATCCTTTTCCGAAAAGCGAATGGTTTCAATATCCTCTACGTTTTTCAAAATGCGAATCACGTCCACGAGACCCGAACGTTTGCCGTCCGGCAGGTCGATCTGCGTGATGTCGCCAGTGACGACGATTTTGGAGCCGAAGCCCAGGCGCGTCAAAAACATTTTCATCTGTTCCGGGGTGGTGTTTTGCGCTTCATCCAAAATGATGAAGCTGTCGTCGAGCGTGCGGCCGCGCATATATGCCAGCGGCGCTACTTCGATATTGCCGCGCTCCTGATAGCGCTGGAACTGCTCCGCACCGAGCATATCAAACAACGCGTCATACAGCGGCCGCAGATAGGGATCGACCTTTTGCTGCAAATCGCCCGGCAGAAAGCCCAGCTTTTCGCCCGCCTCCACGGCAGGACGCGTCAGGATGATGCGCTCGACTTCCTTGGCGCGAAAAGCGCTGACCGCCATGGCCACGGCAAGGTAGGTTTTGCCGGTGCCGGCGGGGCCGACGCCGAGGACGATCGTCTTTTCGCGGATCGCGTCGACGTATTTCTTTTGGCCAAGCGTTTTGGCTTTGATGGGTTTGCCCTTGGCGGTGATGCACACGCAGTCGCTGCCCATACTTTTGAGGCTGTCAGCGCTCCCCTCTTTGACCATGGCGATGACATAGCGGACGTTTTGTTCGCCCAGCGTTTCGCCTTTTTGCAGCAGATGCAAAAGCGAGAGCACCGCCTTTTCGGCCTGCATCACCTGTTCCACATCGCCTTGAATCTTGAGCTCAGCGCCGCGGATGACGATATGCACGTCAAACGATTGCTCGATCAGCTTAATATTTTCGTCAAACGAGCCAAACAGCGAAATCGCCGTTTCCATCCGCTCGATATTGATCAGCCGTTCAAACATACCGTCACCTCCTGTTCTTTGCTATTGTATCATAAAGTTTTGCATTTGTGAATAGAGTTTACAATTATTTTAAAGAAAAAAAGGGTTGAGGGATCAGGGATCGGGAACAAGGGGCAAGGGACACGAAAAAGGATGTGCAGCGGCAACCGCCGTTCCGCGTCGGGAAGCAATCAGCCGTCAGCCTATACTTGGATTATATCTTCCTGTTTGATTTCAGTTTTCACTTAGGCCCTAGTCCCTGGTCCCTAGTCCCTAGTCCCTTGTCCTTGGTTCCTTGCTCCTTAATCGAAAAACACTTGACAGTTTGCCCGATATTTAATATAATAACTTATTGACAGAAAATATTAACACCAGAAAGGATCATCACTATGGCACAGGAAATTTTGCTTACCGCAGCAGGTCTCAAGGAACTGCAGGACGAACTCGAACATCTCAAGGTCGTCGGCCGTCAGGAGATCAAGGAAAAAATCCAGGTCGCGCTTTCCTTTGGCGACTTGTCAGAAAACAGTGAATACGACGAAGCCCGCAACGACCAGGGCAAACTCGAAGCGCGCATCAGCGAGATCGAATCAATTCTCGCCAACGCCAAGATCATTGACGAAGACACGCTGAGCACCGACATCATTCAGATGGGCTCCAAGGTCACGATCAAGGACGTCGAATACGGCGACATCTATAAATATCAGATCATCTCCTCCACCTCCACCGCGAAGGACAAGGGCACCGACTATCTGACCAGCGACGAATCCCCTGTTGCAAAGGCGCTGATCGGCCACGCCGTAGGCGACAAGGTCGAAGTGGAAGCACCGGCCGGTATCGTGGTCTACGAAGTTGTGGAGATTTCCAAGTAAGAGAAAGGGACGATAACGATGGCTGAAGAAAAGAACAACGCACCGCAGGCCGAACAGACGCCCGAAACCATCAACGAGCAGCGGCAGATCCGTTTGGACAAACTCAAAGCGATGCAAGAAGCGGGCAACGATCCGTTTGAGATTACGCTTGCCACCCAGACGCACGAAAGCGCCGAGATCAAGGCGAATTACGACGCCCTTGAAGGCAAGGACGTTTCCGTGTGCGGCCGCATTGTGGCACGCCGGATTATGGGCAAGGCGAGCTTTGTAACGATTCTCGACAAAGAGGGCCGCATCCAGTCCTACGTCTCCGTCAACGATGTGGGCGCCGAGGATTATCAGGCGTTTAAAAAGCTGTGGGATATCGGCGACATCATTGAGATCAAGGGCTTTGTGTTTAAAACGAAGACCGGCGAGATCTCTGTCCACGCGCAGCACATCCGTCTGCTTGCGAAATCGCTGCTTCCCCTGCCCGAAAAGTTCCACGGTCTGACCGACACCGACACGCGTTATCGCCGCCGCTACGTCGATCTGATTATGAACGAAGACGTGCGCGACACATTCTTTAAGCGTTCGCGCATCATTGCGGAGATCCGCCGCTACCTCGACGCGCAGGGCTTTATCGAAGTTGAAACCCCGATGCTCGTTTCCAACGCGGGCGGCGCTGCGGCGCGTCCGTTTGAAACGCATTTCAACGCGCTGGGCGAAGACCTCAAGCTGCGCATCTCGCTGGAGCTCTATCTCAAACGTCTGATCGTGGGCGGTCTTGAGCGCGTATATGAGATTGGCCGCGTGTTCCGCAACGAGGGACTTGACACCCGCCACAACCCGGAATTCACGCTTATGGAGTTATATCAGGCCTACACCGACTACAACGGCATGATGGATCTGACCGAGAACCTCTACCGCCATCTGGCGCAGACCGTGCTCGGCACCACGACGATCGTTTACAACGGCATTGAAATGGATCTCGGCAAGCCCTTTACCCGCATCACGATGGTTGACGCCGTCAAGCAGTACGCCGGTGTGGACTGGAACGAAATCCACACGCTCGAGGACGCGCGCAAAGCTGCCGACGAACACCACGTGGAATATGAAAAGCGCCACACGAAGGGCGACATTCTCAACCTGTTCTTTGAAGAATATGTGGAGGAGCACCTGATTCAGCCGACGTTTGTGATGGATCACCCGATCGAGATCTCCCCGCTGACGAAAAAGAAGCCCGGCAACCCGGACTATGTGGA
>CACWJV010000107.1 GCA_902761265.1 Oscillospiraceae bacterium
TTTTCCGATTTGAAGATATCCCCAAATGGCCTGTATATCATTGTCTTTATAAAAATTTCCTGATTTGCGCACATACTTGTAGTGTCCGTTTTCCTGTTTCACATAATGGAAATTACCAAAAAACAAGAACAAGTCTCCTGCCTTTATTCCGATGTTTTTCAAGTATGTTGCTGCTGCATCAATCTGTCCAAATGCGGGTACCCATTTTTCTATAGTGTTCGTTCTTCTGCTTTGATCCAGATCCGGATCTACATGGCAAAAAGGATTTCCCTTATAATGCAGGTCGGATAGGATTTCTGTATAGGGCGTGCCATTATACTGCAAGTCGCCAAAGCAATCTCTGTCTTGACTTGGGATCGGGAAAGAGAGCATCGTGCCATCTTCAAAGATTGGACTGACAATGCCGCCGTTTGAAGAATCGAATCCTTTTCGGCTCAAAATCACTTTCATTTTTGAGTTCCTCTCTAAAAACTGTGACTACATTTCCCTCCGGTTTATCCGGCCGTCGCTTCGAAATGCACCGTTCGCGTTTCGGGCGCTTCGAGCGAAAAGACCAAAGCGCCGGCTTCTTCTCCCGCAAACGTCAGACCGTCCGCACCGGTGAACCGGCCGTCCCGATAAATCACGGCGCCGTCAAAACTGGCCGTCTGCCCGGCGGTGTACGGCAGGCGGAGCGTCGCCGTTGTGCCGCCCGGGATCTCAGCGTCAAGCTGCAGCGCACCGTCCGTTTTTTCGCTGTCCAGCCGGATATAGCCCTTGACGGTGGGCACAGTGCAGTGGATCGTTGCGCAAACGTCGGTCTGCGGCCGAATCACAAACGTGTCCCAGCCGGGCGAAGTCGGACGAATGCCGGCAAAATACTTACTCATGATGACCAGTGGGCCGCCGGACCACGCGTGGTTGCGTGTGCCGCCGAGCCGGAACCAGTGTTCCCACAAGGTGGAGTAGTCCTCGCGGATCATTTTGCCGTAGCGCTGCAAAATCCGCGCGTTCGCAAGGTCGAACCGCCCCATGCTGCACAGCGCCTCCAGCACATAGTATTCCATATACGGGCTGGCGTTTTTCGTGGCAGTCAGCAGCTTTGAAAGCACCGGGTACTGCTCCGGCCGGGCAAGCCCGGAAAGCACGGCCAGCGCGTTGGCGCGGTCGTCGGGTGTGGGTGCGTTTTTGCTTTTGTAGCCGACGCCTGTCCAAAGCGCGGCGTAGCCTTTCGCAATGCGCGCCATGTTTTCCCGGAACGCGTCGCTGTTTTTGCCGAGCACCTCCGCCATTTTGCACAGGCAGGAGAGCGCGTAATAGTACCACGCGTTTTCGATGGCCGCCTCGTCTTCAAGAATGCCCCAGTCCAGCCAGTCCCAGGAGCCGGCGCGGTGTTTTACAAGATCGTTGTCCCCGATCTGCCACAAGCCGACGTAGTCGACCGCCGCGTCATAGACCGTCTCCAAAAACGCCCGGTCGCCGGTATAGAGATAGTAGGTCCAAAAGCCGCACACGCCGGCAAGCTGCTGCGCGGGCAGCTCAAAGTAATCGCCGGTGCACGGCACAACGGTTTGCAAAATCTTCGTTGCGGGGTCGATATGGCCGAGCATAGACGCCACGCCCTTTTGATAAAGCAGCAGCGCCCTCGCGTCGAGCGCATACATCGACATGGCCATCTCGTTGGTCACGTCGCCCCACCACTGTGCGCGTTCCCGGTCTGGGCAGTCCATATAGTTGTCGCGCATGGTGACATACAGCGTGCGCAGCGATTTTTGCCACAGCACATTGAGATCTTCGTTTTCACATTCGAAACGGCCGGCAAAGGCGGTGTCGTAGCCGGTTTCGCGATATTTGAGCGCCAACACCGTCACGCCCGCGGGGATCACATAGGTGATGTGGGCGCCGTTGAACCAGCCGAGCGCTTCAAACGCCTGCTCGCCGTCCTTTGTAATATACGCGTCGCGCACCGCGCCGATAGCAGTATTTTCGGTGGTGATCCGAACGGTTTTGCCGGCCGGCGCGTCGATTTCAAGATAGGGCGTGACCTGCGCGTTGTAGGGGATGTCAAGCGTGATTTTGGTACGCGACGGGAAGGTTTTGCCGACGAAGGCGTCCGCGTTTTCGTAATCCTTCAGCCCGTAGTCTTTGAGCAGCGGGATCCCGCGCGGGAACAGCTCGCCCCAGGGCATACAACCACCGGCGCCGGATTCGCTTGCGTTTTTCCATGCGCTGTCGTCAAAGCCGGGGCTTGTCCAGTCGCCGATTTCTTTGCGCGCATCGTAATAGATGTTGAATTCCGGCAGCCGGAAATTGGGCTTCTTTTTGCCGGGATCGTTGCCGTAGGCCCGGTTGCGGCAAACAAGCCAGCTTCGGTCGGAAACGATCGGCCCCGCTTCAAACAAAAAGCCCGCCTTGCCGCTGTCTGTGTTTGAAAAGCTGGTGTCCTTGCCCCAGTACCAGACGAGGGCGCAGATGACGTTTTTGCCCGCTTGCAAAAACGAACCGATCTGCACCGTGTCGTAATAGCTGCCGTCTTGTGTCGGGCCGCGTTTGACGCCGCCTTCAAAAACGACCGGCGCTCCGTTGATATAGAGCCAATATCTGGAATCGGCGGAAATAAAGGCGGAAAGATCCGCCGGAACGGTATCGAGCTCCACTGTTTTGCGAAAACACATCCACACGTTTTCTTCGCTGCCGTCGGAAGCGTCCCAGATATACTGCGCCGTCCAGTCGGTCTTTTTTTGTGTGTCGATCCGCCGGTACGCCGGAAGCGACGCGGGGATCTCGTATTGGTTTTTAAAATTCGTATGTTGCATTGCTGAGCACCCACTGACTGTAAATAATATGACGGCCGCAAGAAACGCAGCCAAGATTCGCTGTTTCATCACATCGCCTCCCAAAAGAACGGACCCGCATCCCGTCCGGTGCGGCCCGGACGTCTGCTTATTGCGATTCCGGCGTCGCCCGTTTCGGCGTCAGGGATAGCGCCGTGCCCCGAATGGTCAAAACATTGCCTTGAAGCGACACGCTGCCGTTCGTTTCCAGCGCGTAGCGCGTCCCTTTGTATTGGTACTGCACCGTCCGGCCTTCCGCGCGGATTTCGGCTTGTTTTTGCATCAGGTCATAAGTCATAACGCTGACGCCTTGCGTTTCTATGCCGGTTTCCGTAAAGATGACAGCTTTGCCGTTCCAGGTGATCCGCACGACGGTATCGGACAGCCGTTCAAACGAAAACGCGCCGCCCGCGTCGTCCAGGGTCAGGCCGATGTTTTCGCGCACATCTTCCGCCCAGACCGCGGTATCAACGAGCGGGAGATTTTCATACAGCGCAAAGAAGGATTCGCACGTTTCGTAGAGATAATGCTCCTCCACGTTTTCATCGAAGAGATAGAACGCCCGCAAAAAGATGCGTTTCCCGTCGCGGAAAAGGTTGGCAACATAGTTTTTGCACTGGTAATAGACCGACTGCAAATCTTCCGTATCCCAGTTGTTCAGCCCGACGGTCACAGTCGGCGGTGTGGCAACCGGGAACCGCCGGCGAAAACGCGCCGCCGTTTCGCTCATTGTTTCAAACCGCACGTCGCCTTTGGCCTTTAGCGTTTCAATCTGCCGGCGCAGCGGCGTGATGATATCGCTGCGGCCGAAGCTGTTTTCCTGCCCGATTTGGGCATAGGCAAAATTCAACGTTTCGTCTCCGAAGAAATAATCGAGCATGGCGGTTTCAAATCCGGCGCTGGCGCCGGCGAACCAGACCGGCTCGAGCGTCCAGAAAATCACGTTTTTGTCTTTCGTCTCTTTTGCAATAAACTTTTTGTTGTCGTAATTGTGGATGGGGCTCGGCCCAAGCAGCCGCAGCACCGGCACGTCCAGCCCGTTTTTTGCCGTCTGCGCCGGGGTAAAGATATTGTTGCGCGACGGATAATACGCGCCGTTGAAATAGCCGCCTACAAGGGAATAGGCGTCGGTGTTCGTCTGATCGCGGCAAATGCAAAGACATTGCACGCCGTATTTGTCCACCAGCCGGCAGGCCGTGCGCGTGTCGAGCAGCCACGAGCCGACAACGGCGGGATAGCGGCCGAACACGGCTTTGTATTTGCGCATCGCTTCGTCAATCAGGCGGTCGCGCGCCTGCGGAGGATAGGCCATGGAAAAGCCGGGCTTGATATGCCAGTCCCATTTCCAGCCCTGTTCGCTTTCATACGGCATGCCGCAGGCCGAGGTGAGCGGCTCCACGATCTCATACCACAGTCCGATTTCCGTGTTTTCGCCGGCCTGCTCCCGGAACAGACGGACGAACCGTTCGTCGCACAGCGCGTCATATTGCAAAAGAAAAGTATTGGGCAGCCGCATCGCGTTCACCAGTTCCAGTTGCCGCTTTGTCGTTTCGAACAGCAGCGCGTCCGTTTCCGCGTCGCGCGGTTCGCACTGGCGGACAAAATTCATAATATTGACGCTTTTCACCGTATCGGTATTCATATCGGGTCTCCTTTTGCTGCGCCGCCGTTTGCGGGCCGCAGCCGTTTTTTTCGGTTTCATCATATCATAACAGCGCTTTGTTTGCAACCGTTTTTCGCCCGAAACCACGCAAAATCCGCCCCGCTGTCTGCGGAAAACCCGTTGCAATCTAACGGAAAAAATGGTATAGTATGCAGGACAAAAAAGATGGGAAGGAGACCGCCATGCAGACGTTTTGCAACCCGGTGGACATCAACTATCAGTATCAGCCCTTCTTTGCCGGCCGCGAATCCGCCGACCCGGCGGTCGTGCTGTTTCGCGGCAGCTACTATCTGTTTGCCTCGCACGGCAGCGGCTATTGGACAAGCGACGATCTGGTGCGCTGGTCGTTTATCGAAGTGGACACGAAAAAGCAGCCGCAGTTCGATCTGTATGCGCCGGCCACGCTCGTTTACGGCGACCGGCTCTATCTCACCCATTCCCAATGCGGTGACATGCTCTGTTCCGACGATCCGCGCGACCCGGACAGTTGGGTGAACCTCGGGCACGCCTATGATTGGAACGACCCGGCGCTGTTTTTGGACGACGACGGCAAAGTCTATCTCTATGACGGCTGCAGCGACTGCGCACCGCTGCGTGTGGCGCGGCTGGACCCGGACAACGATATGGCGCTGCTGGAAGGGCCGGTAGAGATCTTTCAGTCGGACAAGGACAAGCGCGGATTTGAAAAACGTGGCGACGAAAACGAGATCGACGACATGCGGCCGCACCTCGAAGGACCGTGGATGAACAAGCTGGGCGGCAGATACTATCTGACCTATGCCGTGCCGGGCACGGAATACGCCGCCTACTGCGACGGCTGCGCGGTGGCCGACAACCCGATGGGACCGTTCCGGCTTTGCGACAACAGCCCGGTCGCCTACAAAGCCACCGGCTTTGTGCGCGGCTGCGGCCACGGCTGTTTATTCAGCGACAAGCGCGGCAATCTTTGGAAAATGGGCACGGTGTCCGTCGCCGTCCATCACATCTTTGAGCGACGGCTTTGCCTGTTTCCGGCTTTGCTCGACGAAAAAGGCCGGCTCTATACCAACACACTGCGCGGCGACTATCCGATGAAAGCGCCGCATGAATCCGCCGATCCGTTTTTTGACGCGGACGCCGGGTGGCATCTGCTCTCCTTCGGCAAGTCCGTCAGCGCATCCTCGGTGCTGGACAGCGCCCATTTGCCGCAGCAGACGGCGGACGAAAGCATGAAGACCGCGTGGAGCGCCAGAAGCGGTGACGCCGGCGAATGGCTGCAGCTCGATCTGGAAAACCGGTGCACCGTGCACGCGGTGCAGATCAACTTTGCCGACGAGGGCACCGCACCGGCATCCGGCCGCGGCAACGGCTTTGCCTATCGCTATACGCTGGAGGGTTCACCCGACGGTGTGCACTGGCAGATGCTGCAGGACGCACGACAAAACGAGGACGACCGTCCGCACGTCTATGTGCCGTTTGCAAAGCCGCTGACGCTGCGGTATCTCCGGCTGACCAACGCCGGCGCGGTCCCGGCAAACGGAACATTCGCGGTCAGCGGTCTGCGCGTGTTCGGCTTCGGCAGCGGCAATGCGCCCGAAACAGCGCCGCGGTTTTCGGCAAAGCGGTGCGACGACCGGCGAAACATGACCGTGTGCTGGAACGCCGTGCCGGGCGCTGAAGGGTATATCGTCCGCTTTGGCGTGGACCCGCAGGCGCTGCACACCCATTAGCAGGTGATCGGCGAAACGACCGCCGTGATCCGCTGTCTGATCGCGGACGAAACGTATTATGTCCGCGTCGACGCCTACAACGACAGCGGCTATACCGCCGGTACGACGCTGCAAACGGTGTGACCCGGCAACACAAATAAACATTGACAAGTCCTTCTCCCGCATGGTAAGATGAAGAGACAACCCTTGGCAAAAAAGGAGCAATACCCATGAACAAAGAAGCATTGAAACATCTGGATTTCAGCGGCAGATCGCTGACGCCCGGCATCCGTCTGGTGGGCAGCCGCTACTATGGCGGCACCGACTTTTTCGCGTCCGCCCAGGGCATCACGAACGACGGCCGCTACTACTACTGCACCGGCACCGTGCTGCCCCTCGGGTTCCACGGGCTGAGCAAGATCGACATGCAGACCGGCGAAGTGCTGGTCAAGCGCAAAAAGTATCTGCCCAAAGCGCTCGCCGACAAGGGCTTTCACCACTACGGCGGCTGCACCTATTTTGAAGGAAAGCTCTATGTCGCCGTGGAAGACAAGGACAGCACGCATCCGTGCATCGCGGTGTTCAGCGCGGACTCGCTGGAATTCACCGGCGAATACAAGATCCTCGGCCCCGAGATTCAGCCGAACGGCAATCTGCCGTGGTGCGCGGCCGACAAGGACAACCGGCTGCTTTATACCGGCTATTTCAACCACTGCGACCACATCAATGAGTTTCACATCGACACGCTGGAATTCATCCGCCATATCCCGATCAGCCGTGTGGTGGAACATACGCAGGGCGGCGAGATGTGGGGCGGGCTGATCTATATCTCCTGCCACGACACCTGGCCCAAAAAGCACATCTTTTCCATCGACCCGGCGACGGGCGAAACAAAACTCGTGCTGGAGCGCGACGCCGGCAAAAACCTTGTGGAATCGGAGGGCATCACGATCTGCCCGATGGCGGACGGCTCGTTTTTCCATCAGCTCGACGTGCTCTATCCCTTTACGCTCGCCATCCGGCGCTACTCAAAGCCGGACGGCGTGGACGCGTAAACCATACAAAACCTGAAAAAACCCGGAGGAGACCCAAATTGGACGAAGTCAAGATCATTACAGTCAAAGAATCGCTTTTGGCGGATAACGACAAAGACGCACAGGCGCTGCGCGACGCGCTTCAACGTCGCGGCACCTGCCTGTTAAACCTGATGAGTGCGCCCGGCAGCGGCAAAACCTC
>CACWJV010000108.1 GCA_902761265.1 Oscillospiraceae bacterium
CTTTTAGCAAGCAAATCAAGTCTGTTGTGATCGGCGACGGCATTTCTGGAATCGGCAAAGAAACTTTCAAATACTGCAACAAAATGGAGTCCATTGAAATTGGCAACGGCATAACAGAGATCCCGCCTCAGGAATTCATAAATGGCTGGAGCCTGACAAGCGTAAAGCTTGGCAAGAACGTGCGCTCCATTGGTGCCAATAACGATAATTTTACGAACCGTTTGACTCAGACCGTGGCCGATGAGACCGGATATACGGTATCCGTCGAAGGTTTTCTGAAGGGCACCGGCAACTATGCCGGCCAGATGTTCAAGGCAGTTGTGAAAAAGAACGGCGAAGTCGTTCCCGGCCCGTTTCTGATTAAGTGGTCAGTGGATTCGACTCTTGATAACTTTAGTTCTATCAATCTTCGTGCAACGAGACCAGCGCCGTACTTTGCAACCAACAGCGATCCGTATTATAATTATGGCCCTTATGGTTATGCTGAGTCTCGGATTCACACGATGAAATGCGACGTTTTCCGCGTTACCGAAGACGGCAAAGGTATTGAAAAACTCTGTTCCGGTTCAAAATCCGGCCTGATCAATTATAAAGATAACCGGTCTTCTTGGGATAATTATGAATTGATAAATTCAACCGAATTCATTTCCACGATTCTTTTTGTCGGCAACACCTCAGACAACATGAAGACCACGATCGGCAAAGCGGGATTTGCCCATGTGGAGTGTGAGAACGTCTATATCAACATTGATACAAACCGTGTCACGCAAGCCATTGACGGTGTTCTGAGGATGACGAATACCACAAACAAGACGTTCGAAGCGATAAATCCCGGCGTCGTTGATGTTCCCTATACCATCTATACAGACAGATGCGACGCGCACAAAACGCAGTTTACAGCCGCCTCACCCCTGAATGCGAGTGTCAGATATATCGTGTTGAACAAGCCGACCGTGGAGCCGGCAACGAAAAGCTTGACCTTTAATTTCCCCGAGCTGCCCGACCTTGGCGACAACGAGCTGACCATTACATTGAACGGCGAAACCAAGACCGTGCCCACAGACAGCGGTCGCGTGACCTTTACCGGTCTGAATCCCGAAACGAACTATCCCTATACTCTGCTGGCAGGCAACGCGGAAAGAGGCTACGCGTATGCGGAAGACAACGCCGCAACGCTTCCCGCCCCAGAGACGTTTACCGTCAACGTCAAAAAACTGACCGGCGAAACGTACGTCGCGGAAGTGACGGGCGAGACCACGGTCGCGGAACTGAAAGAGCTGCTGGCCGATCCGGCGGGGATCCCCGCCGCCCAGCAGCGGATCATTTTCGCGGGCCGGGAGCTGGAGGACGAGAAAGCGCTCAGCGAATACAATGTCCAGAGCGGATCCACGCTGTATCTGATCGGCAAAGTCCCGCCGCACGAACACAGCTTCAACTATGCTGCTGACGCTGCGACCCTGACCGCCACCTGCCAGAACGCAGACTGCGGCCTGCCGGATGGCGCCGTTTCCTTCACGATCAACGCCCCCGCAAAGACCAGATACAGCGACGGCAAATCCGCAGCCGCAACGCTCACCGGCGTTGACGCGTTCAACGAAGCTCAACGAAGCCACGGGCAAAACCGTTTCCGCCGACGACATCGTGTATTTCAAGGGCGACCAGCAGCTTGACGCCGCCCCCGAAAACGCCGGCACCTATCAGGCGCGCATCACTGTGGAAGGCGCAACCGCCGTTGTGGAATATACCATCGCCAAGCTGAACCCGGTCTTTTTTGCGCCGGACACCCGGAACGCGACCTACGGCGACACGCTGGATGATGTGACCCTGCCCACCGACCCAAACGGCGTTTGGACCTGGAAAGACGACCTCACCACAAGTGTCGGCAACGCCGGAGTAAAGACCTTCACCGCCGTTTATACGCCCTACGATGAAAACTACAACACCAGGGAAGTGGCCGTGACCGTGAACGTGGCCAAGGCGAACCCGGATTATCAGATCCCCGCAAACCTGACCGCAACCGTCGGCGGCACGCTGGCAGACGTGACCCTGCCCGACGGCTGGACATGGCAAGAGAACAGCACGCCCCTTGACGCTGTTGGCGAAAAGACCTTCAAGGCGACCTTCACCCCGGCTGACACCGACAACTACAACATCGTGGAAAACATCGACGTTCCCGTGAATGTCGGCAAAACCCTCCCGGCCTATGAGACGCCGACCGGCCTGACCGCCACCTACGGCGACACGCTGGCTGATGTGACCCTGCCCACCGACGCAAACGGCGTTTGGAGCTGGAAAGACGACAACACCACCAGCGTGGGCAACGCCGGTGAAAACAGCTTCATCGCCGTCTTCACGCCCAACGACACCGACAACTACGCTGTGGTGGAAGCGCCTGTGGCGATCACCGTCGGCAAGGCGACCCCGAGCTTTGACGTTCCCACCGGTCTGACCGCAACCGAAGGCGACACACTGGCAAATGTTGCTCTGCCCGCAGGCTGGAGCTGGAAAGACAGCGGCACCTCCGTCGGCGAAGCCGGTGAAAAGACCTTCAAGGCCACCTTTACGCCCGCCGACACCGCAAATTACAACATTGTGGAAAACATCGACGTCACCGTGACCGTCAGCGCAAAAACGCCCGACACACCGGATACCCCGGATACGCCCGACACACCCGACAACGGCGATTTCCGCTGCGGCTTCTGCGACAAGTATGAACGCTGGAAAGACATACCGGTGTTCGGCTGGTTCGTGAGCCTGGTCCACATCTTTGTCCACATGGCCGCCCACATCGGTCATATTACCTGATGAAAGGAGAACCGATCATGGAATCCGAGATCTTTGTAACTTTGAGTGAAGCATTTGCACACGCCAAAGAAGTCATTGACCGCTTTTTTGACGCACTCAAAAAAGCGTTGAGTTTCTTTGACACAAAGAAAGACGAAGCATAACTGCACATCATGGAAAGCCGTTTCTGAAAAGGGACGGCTTTTCTCTACCACGGCGAAAGTGGCTTTTTCGTGCAATTTGAGCGAAGAATAAGCAAAATCAAGCAAAATCGGGCTTCGGAGCGGTCGATCGGCTTCTCCGGCGCCCGATTTTTTGTTTTCAACGGCGTCCCCAACGCGCACTGCGTGCGCTGGGGACGGCTGCTTTGGTGGCTGCCTGCGGCAGCATTTGAAACGACTGCCGGCTGTTGACTTTTTCTTGACAAATCCGGTAATCTGCTATATAATCACTTTAATGCGATAAAGCTCAATGACGAAAGGTGCGATGCAATATGAAACTTGCTATTTACGGCTACGGCAATCTCGGGCGCGGCGTGGAGTGCGCGGTGCAGCAAAACGCGGACGCCGAACTCGTCGGCGTGTTTACCCGGCGCGATCCCGCCAGCGTGAAAACGCTGACCGGCGTGCCCGTTTACGCGGCAAATACCGTGACCGATTATAAAGATCAGATCGACGTGCTCATCATCTGCGGCGGCTCCGCGACCGATCTGCCCAAAATGACGCCGGCGCTCGCCAAGGATTTCAACGTCATCGACTCGTTTGACACCCACGCCAATATCTCCGCCCACTTTGCGGCGGTGGACGCGGCGGCGAAAGCCGGCGGCAATATCGCGCTGATCTCCGCCGGCTGGGATCCGGGTCTGTTTTCGCTCAACCGTCTGTATGCGTCGGCCGTTTTGCCCGACGGCAAGGACTACACGTTTTGGGGCCGCGGCGTGAGCCAGGGCCATTCCGACGCGATCCGCCGCATCGACGGCGTGCTTGACGCGCGGCAGTACACCGTCCCCATCCCGGCGGCGCTGGACGCGGTGCGTTCCGGCTCTATGCCCGAACTTTCCACACGCGAAAAGCATCTGCGCGAATGCTATGTCGTGGCCGCCGAAGGCGCCGACAAAGCGCGGATCGAGCGCGAAATCAAAGAGATGCCCAACTACTTTTCCGACTATGACACAACCGTGACGTTTATCACCACGGAAGAGATGCTGCGCGACCACGCGGCGCTGCCGCACGGCGGATTTGTGATCCGCACCGGCAAAATCGGTTTGCAAAAGGATCACACCGCCACGATCGAATATTCCCTGCGCCTCGACTCCAACCCGGAGTTTACCGCGAGCGTGCTTGTGGCGTGCGCGCGGGCGATTCTCAAAATGCGCGGCCGCGGCGACACCGGCTGCAAAACCGTTTTCGATATCGCGCCGGCGGATCTGTCGCCGCTTTCGGGCGACGAGCTGCGCGCGCATCTGTTGTAATCAAAACCAACCGAGGAGGACAAGGACGTGCAACAACCGTTTTTTCCCTGTGACAATCTTTCCGCAAAGGACGGCGTGCTGCAGTTTGCCGGTCAGGATACCCTTTCGCTCGCAAAGCAGTACGGCACGCCGCTGTATCTGCTCGACGAAGCGCGCATCCGCCGCAACTGCCGCGTTTATCTCGACGCGTTCCGGGCGCACTTTCCGGCGGGTTCGCTGCCGCACTACGCGAGCAAGGCCAACGCCTGCAAAGCGCTCTACCGGCTGATGCGCGAAGAGGGGATGGGCATCGACGTCGTGTCGCCCGGCGAAATCTATACCGCAAGAGAAGCCGGCTTCGATCTTTCCAAAGCGTTTTTCCACGGCAACAACAAAACAGACGCCGATATCGCGTTCGCGATGGACTGCGGCGTGGGCTGCTTTGTGGCGGACAACGAGGAGGAATTGTGCGCCATCGACCGCGAAGCGAACCGGCGCGGCATCCGCCAGCGTGTGATTTTGCGTTTGACGCCCGGGATCGACACGCACACCTACGCGGCGGTCAACACCGGCAAGGTGGATTCGAAATTCGGCGCCGCCATCGAAACGGGGCAGGCAAAGGCGCTGACCGCAATCGCGCTGCAAAAGGGCGGCATCGACCTTTGCGGCTTCCATTGTCACATCGGCTCGCAGGTGTTCGAAGAGGACGTGTTCGAACGCGCGGCGGTCATCATGATCGACTTTATGGCGCAGATGAAAGCGGAGGCTGACTTTGACACACGGCTGTTGAATCTCGGCGGCGGCTACGGCGTGCGCTACGTCGCATCCGACGGACAGATCGATATCCCCAAAAAGATCGCAACGCTCGCCGGTGTGATCAATAACAGATGTCAACACCACGGCATCCCGGTGCCGCAGATCGCGATGGAGCCCGGCCGTTCTATCATCGCCGACGCGGGGCTGACGCTCTATACCGTCGGCACCGTCAAGCGCATTCCGGGCTACAAAACCTACGTTTCCATCGACGGCGGCATGGGCGACAACCCGCGCTTTGCGCTTTACCGTTCGTCCTATACCTGCCTCGCGGCAAATAAGCTCGGTGAACCCGCCGATCTGGAAGCGTCGCTCGTGGGCCGCTGCTGCGAAAGCGGCGACATCATCCAGGAGCACGTCCCGTTCCCGTCGTCGATCAGACGCGGCGATCTCGTCGCCGTTTGCACAACCGGCGCCTACAACTACGCCATGGCGTCGAACTACAACCGTCTGGGCCGCCCGGCAACGGTGCTTTTGCACCCCGACGGTACAAGCGACGTGATTGTCAAACGCGAAACATACGAAGACCTCGTCCGGCTGGACGTGTAAAAAAGCTGCCCTGCGGGGCAGTTTTTTTAGGGCCGAGGGCCGAGGGCAAAGGGCAAAGGGCCAAGGGCAAAGGGCAAAGGGCAAAGGGCCAAGGGCCAAGGGCAAAGGGAACAGGTCGTGATGGAAAAGTTTTGCTTTTTGTCGCAACACTTCGGCGCGAGAAAACGTCTATTCTTTTGAGCGCTGCAATCTATGCACTATCCACTATGCACTATGCACTCCATTTGACAACCCCGCCGAATTGTGCTACAGTATATCCGAAAGGAGCTGACGCTATGGACAACGCAACCGCTTATCCGCTGTATTCTTTGCTTGTCGAAGTGACCCAAAAGTGCAACGCGAACTGCGACCAGTGTGGCAGCCGCTGCGATATCCACAGCGAAGAAACGCTGACAAAACAGCAGATCCTTTCGGCCTTTCGCGATATCAAGGACCACATCGGTACTTACACCATGCTCAACATCACCGGCGGCGAACCGCTGCTGCGGCGCGATCTGTTTGAGATGATGGGCGAAGCGCGCGCCATGGGCTTCGAATGGGGGATGGTTACCAACGGTTCGCTGATTACGGACGACGTGATCGAAAAAATGAAGCAAAGCGGAATGAAGACGATTACGGTCAGCCTCGACGGCCTAAGGGAAACCCACGACACGCTGCGCCATCTGCCGGGGTGCTTCGACCGGATTATGACGGCGCTGCAAAAGCTCAAGGCCGCCGCCTTTCTCGACCATCTGCAGGTGACGTTTACCGCCAACCGGAAAAACGTGCGCGAGTTTCCGGCGCTGCTAAAGCTGCTGCAAACAATCGGGCTCGACTCGGTGCGCGTGAGCGTGATGGACCCGATCGGCCGCGCGCTCGACAACCGCGCGCTGCTGCTCACGCGCGAAGAAATTTTGTGGTTCACCGCTGTCTTCGAACTCTGGAACCGCGATAAAAGCCATGTGCCGGTCGTCTGGGGCTGTCCGCATTTTCTCGGCGATCTGCTGCCCGGGCGCAGATTCTTTTGCTTTGCCGGGATCTACACCGCGTCGATTCTCTATAACGGCGACATCTTCGTGTGCCCCAACGTGCCGCGCCGCCCTGAGCTGATGCAGGGCAACATTTTGCGCGACAGCTTCAGCGAAGTCTGGAAAACCGGCTTTTCGCGCTTTCGAACCCGCGTTCTGCCCGAAAAATGCAAAACCTGCGATTTCAAGGATCGCTGCAAGGGCGACTCGCTGCACACGCTGGACGTTGACAACAACGAACCGCTGTTTTGTTTTCGCGACTTTGTGCTGCAGCCCGACCCGGCGGTCTATAAAGACGCGCTGTTTGCCCGGTGGCCGGACGTCCGGTTTTATGAGATCTCCGACGGCGATCCGGATGCGTTTGAGCTGCTGATGGAGCCCGACGCGTATTTGTCCGTCAAGCAGTATTTCCATCTCGGACGCACCCATCCGCAGTCGATGTTTGAACAGCAGATGGCGATGTTCGGCTTTTTAAACGGCAACTTCGCCGCCGTGCGCTATGTTGTGCCGTGCGACGGGGCGTTTCGCGCGGCGGACAACGCGGTTTTTACAAAAAAGATTCTCAAAACGGTTGACAAAGAGTTGGAAATCGTGAATAATAATTATGACGGCAGCGACGACGCGTTTTTGCCCGGGCGGGAGCCGGACCGCGAAAAGCCGATGCGCTTTCTCGGGTTTATCCACAGCCACCCGACGACACCCGCGCTGCAATACAGCACCGGCGACGAAACGATCCACCGCTGGATGCTGAGGCGCTACGGCTTTTATGCCGGCGTGCTCGTCCACCCGCCAACCGGCGCCCTCGGCGCCTATTGCGGCACAGCGCTCAAACAGGCAAAACTGATCGTGCCGGATCTTTGATCCGGCGCACACCCATAACAAAAAACAGGAGGTCACTGCAATGTCGTTTTTTTCCATGATCTGGTCCTGGCTGCGGGGACTGTATGAATCCATCATCCGCAAAATCACGGGGCAGGAGATCGAACCGGCCGATCCGCAGCTCCCGGATATCGACCGTCCGGGAACCCCCGGCGAGATCGTCTGCTATTACGGCTGCCCGAACAGCAAAAACGCACAAAAGCTGCAGCTTTCCAAGAAACTCTACAAATAAGACAATCACCAACCGGCGCGGCAGGGGACTGCCGCGTCAACTTTTTTTGAAAGGCACTTGCAATTCCTATCGGAATAATGTATAATGAACGGCAGAGGTGACAGGTATGAAGATTTCGACCAAAGGACGCTACGCGCTGCGGCTGCTGCTGGATCTCGGCGAGCATCGCGGCGACGGTTTCGTTTCGCTCAAAGAGATTGCCGAACGGCAGGATATTTCAAAAAAGTATCTTGAGCAGATCATCCCGATCCTCAACAAAACGGGCGTCTTGCGTACCAACCGCGGGGCGCAGGGCGGCTATATGCTGGCGCGCACGCCGGACAAATATACCGTCGGCGAGATTCTGCGGCTGACCGAAGGCTCGCTCGCGCCGGTGGCGTGTCTGGAGCAGGAGCCGAATCTGTGCGAGCGGCAGGAAAGCTGCGCCACACTGCCGGTCTGGCAGGGGCTGTATCGTGTGATCAACGACTATCTCGACAACATCACGCTCCAGGATATCCTCGATCAGGAGCACGAAAAAGGCGGCGACTATGTAATCTGAGCCAAAAGAAAATACCCACCATGCGTACATGGTGGGCGATTTTTATGTCGGGTTACGCTTCGTCGGGCAGCTTGCAAATGTCGACCCACGCCTGACTTTCGGCATAGGTTTCGAGCTCTGCGAGCGTCAGCTCGATCGCGCTGTTGCTGCTGCCGCAGGCGGGAAAGACCGTTTCGAACCGCCGCAGCGATTCGTCGAGATAGACGTCCACGTCGGGCTTGATCGCAAACGGACACACGCCGCCCACGTCGTGGCCGATCATGGTATGCACCTGTTCGGGGGTGAGCATCTTCGCCTTTGCGCCGAACCGGGCGCGGTACTTCTGGTTGCTGATTTTGGCGTCGCCGGCGGCAACGATTAGAATTGCTTTGTCGCCCAGAAGAAACGACAGCGATTTTGCGATCCGCCTCTGCTCGGTGCCGAACGCCTGCGCCGCCAGCGCAACCGTTGCGCTCGACTGCGCAGATTCCAAAATTCTGTCTTCCATCCCGTACTGCCGGAAAAAGGCTTTGACTGCTTCAATGGCCATACGTCTGCCTCCTGCTGCTTTTTGAAGATTATACATACCCCGCCTGGCGGGCGTTGTCAAGCGTTCGAATGTTGTACAGTTTTCGGCGGGACATTTCGGCACATTGTCTCTTGCTTTTTTGCGGCAGATATTATACAATAAACTGAATATGATTAGATTTTCGGAGTGAAACCATGGCATCCAAAGAATTTTTCCAGTTAAGAAAACAAATCATCGAACAGGATTTTGCCCGCATGAACGACCGCCAGAAGGAGGCGATTTTTCATGTGGACGGCCCGCTTTTGATCCTTGCGGGCGCGGGCAGCGGCAAAACGACCGTGATCGTCAACCGCATCGCCAACATCATCAAATACGGCCGCGCCTATACGAGCGACGAAGTCAGCGAAGAGCCGACGGAACGCCAAATGAAACTGATGCGCCGCTATCTCGACGGCGACAAAAGCGTGCTGTTTGACATCGAAGACCTGCTGGCTGTGGACGCCGCGCGTCCGTGGCAGGTGTTGGCCATCACATTTACCAACAAGGCCGCCAACGAATTGAAAGAGCGCCTTTGTGCGCTGCTCGGCTCCGACGGGAGCGAGATCTGGGCCAGCACCTTCCACGCCGCCTGTGCGCGCATGCTGCGCCGCGACGCCGCGCTGTTGGGCTATACGTCGAGCTTTTCGATCTACGATACCGACGACAGCCGCAGGATGATGAAGGAATGCCAGCGCCAGCTCGATATCAAGGACAGCGTGCTTTCCCATAAGACGATCCTGAACGAAATCAGCCGCGCCAAAGATCAGATGATCGGCCCGGCGGAATTCCTCAAAACCGCCGGCAGCGACATCCGGCTGCAAAAGATCGGCAGAGCCTACAAGATGTATCAGGAAGAGCTGAAAAAGGCCGACGCGATGGATTTTGACGATATCATCAACAACTGCGTCCGGCTTCTTGAAACGCACGAGGAGGTACGCGCCTACTATCAGCGGCGGTTCCGCTATATCATGGTGGACGAGTATCAGGACACCAACCACGCCCAGTTCCGGCTGACCCAGCTGCTCGCGTCGCCGCGCAACAACATTTGCGTCGTCGGCGACGACGATCAGAGCATCTACCGCTTCCGCGGCGCCACAATCGAAAACATCCTGAACTTCGAGTCGCAATACGCAAACACGACGCTGATCCGCCTCGAGCAAAACTACCGCTCCACCCAAACGATCCTCGACGTGGCGAACGAAGTGATTTCCAACAACAAAAACCGCAAGGGCAAAAACCTTTGGACCGAAAACAGCGCCGGCGACCGGGTGACGGAATATACCGCGTTTGATGAACAGGACGAGGCGAACTTTATCACCCAAACCGTCGAAGACAACGTTGCCAGCCGCAAATTCACCTTCAGCGACCACGCCGTGCTCTACCGAATGAACGCGCAGTCCAACGCCATTGAAAGCGCGATGGTGCGCGCCGGTATTCCGTATCGTGTAATCGGCGGCTTCCGGTTTTATGAACGCGCCGAAATCAAAGACGCGCTGGCCTATCTGACCGTCGTCAACAACCCCCACGACAACATCCGTCTGCGCCGGATCGTCAACGTCCCCAAACGCGG
>CACWJV010000109.1 GCA_902761265.1 Oscillospiraceae bacterium
CGCTACAAGCTAGATCCTTGCCCTCCCCGCTGCGGACGGTACGGCGCAGCTTCATGGGGAGGTTGCGGGTGTCCAGTGGACACCTCGCGAAGCGAAGCAACGACCGAGGCGGAGCCGAGAATGTCAGTGCGCACCGCGCACTGACGGGAGAGGTCAACCCCCGCCGCAGCGCATCGTTGACGGCAAAGCAAAACCACGCCGTTCGTGCCCTGTCGCACGACCCCTTCCGTCATCGTGTCTGCGACACGCCTTCTCGCCTGCCGCACGGCCCCTTCCGTCATCGTGTCTGCGGCACGATGACACCTTCCCCAACGCGCACTGCGTGCGCTGGGGACGGCAGCTTTGGTGGCTGCCTGCGGCAGCATTGTATTTGGCACTACGAGCGCTATGGAGCGGTTCCTTTTGTGCATCCGTCGCCCGAGGGGCGACCGCTACGGACGCAATCAATTTTCAATTCGGCCTTCCCTTCGCGGCTACAAGCTTCCCTTTGTCCGCAGCCTTCCCCGCGTCCCTTGTCGCTGGTCGCTAGTCGCTTGTCCCTCGGCCCTCGGCCCTCGGCCCTATGCCCTTGTCCCTAAAAAAACTTTCCCAAACCACTTGCATTTTCCGTCAAGTGGTGCTATAATACTCAAGATCACGCACGGAAGGGGTCAGTCTGCCCTGTTGGCAGTGAAAACTGCTGGGTACACCTTGCCTTTCCGGTGGTTGAAAACATTTTTAAGGAGGATATAACTATGGCAGTTGTATCAATGAAGCAGCTTCTTGAAGCCGGTGTGCACTTTGGCCACCAGACAAGAAGATGGAACCCGAAAATGGCGGAGTACATTTTCACCGAACGCAACGGTATCTACATCATCGATTTGCAGAAGACCGTGAAGAAACTCGAAGAAGCCTATGCTTTCGTTCGTGAACTGAGCGAAAACGGCGGCGAACTGCTCTTCGTCGGCACCAAAAAGCAGGCGATGGACTCCATCCGCGAAGAAGCGATCCGCTGCGGTATGCCGTATGTCAACGCCCGCTGGCTCGGCGGTATGCTGACCAACTTCGGCACCATCCAGAAGCGCATCAAGAGACTTGCGCAGCTCAAGGCGATGGAGACCGACGGCACGTTTGCCATGCTTCCGAAAAAGGAAGTCATCAAGCTCAACCTCGAAATCGAAAAGCTTGAAAAATTCATGGGCGGCATCACCGGCATGAAAAAGCAGCCGGCCGCGCTGTTCATCGTTGACCCGCGCAAAGAGCGCATCGCGGTTGCCGAAGCGCACAAGCTCGGTATCCCCATCGTTGCGATCGTCGACACCAACTGCGATCCGGACGAAATCGACTATGTGATCCCCGGCAACGACGACGCGATCCGTGCTGTCCGCCTGATCTCCGGCGCAATGGCTGACGCGATCATCGAAGGCAGACAGGGCGAATCCAACGCACCCGCCGCTGAAGAAGCTCCGGCAGAAGAAGCCGCGGCTGAATAAGGAGGAAACGGATATGGCAGCATTTACAGCAAAAGATGTGCAGGCGCTGCGCGAAAAGACCGGCGTTGGCATGATGGAATGCAAAAAGGCCCTTGTGGAAGCCGAAGGCGATATGGACAAGGCGGTTGAGATCCTCAAGGAAAGAGGTCTTGCCACCCAGCAGAAAAAGTCCTCCCGCGTGGCTGCCGAAGGCGTTGTTGTCGCGTATAACGACAAGGAAAACAAAGTCGGCGTGCTCGTCGAAGTCAACTGCGAAACCGACTTCGTGGCCAAGAATCCGCAGTTTGTGGAGCTTGCCAACAAGATTGCAAAGACCGTTGCCGACACCAATCCGGTCGACGTGGACGATCTGCTCAAAAAGACCGTTTCCGGCGAAAGCGCAACGGTAGAAGAAGCGGTGCAGGAACTGTTCCTTGCCATCCGCGAAAATATGAAGGTCCGCCGTTTCATCCGTGTTGAAGGCATCGTGGAGACCTATATCCATGCCGGCGGCAGCGTGGGCGTTATGGTGAAATTTGACACCGACGACGCAACTGCGGCGAAGGACGAATTTGTCGCCATGGGCAAAAACGTGGCCATGCAGGTCGCGGCGATGAGCCCCGAATATCTGAGCGAAAGCGACATCACCGCAGACGAGCTCGCCAAGATGAAGAACATCACCATCGAAAGCGCGCTCAACAAGCCGGACTCGTTGCCGAAGCCGATTTTGATGCAGGTCTTCCAGAAGGTACTCGCTGACAAGCTTTGGAGCGACGAAGATGTGGCCGCTTATGAAGAGCAAAAGAACAACAAGTTCCTGTTCAACTTCCTGTCCAAGGAAGCGATCGCAAAGCTGGCAGAGGTTGCCGTTTCCCTCAAGGATACATTCGTCGGCAACGTCATCTTCCAAAAGGCGACCGAAGGCCGTATTGCAAAGCAGATCAAGGAAATCTGCCTGCTGAACCAGGCGTTTGTCCGCTCCGACCTGTTTGACGGCAACGTCGGCGGTTATGTGGCGGATGTGGCGAAGAAGCTCGGCGCCGATATCAAGGTGACCGGTTTCACCCGCTTCCAGCGCGGCGAAGGCATTGAAAAGAAAGCCGACAACTTTGCGGCTGAAATCGCCAGCATGGTGAAATAAGATTGCAAGAAGCAAGATAACAAGCATGCAAGAAGGCAGCCGATTGGCTGCCTTTTTTTGTTTGGGTTAGTCATCAGTCGTCAGTCAGTAGTTGTTAGCTGATAGTAGCGGCGGCCGCTTCGGCCGCTATGAAACCTTACCTTTGTGCATCAGTTGGCTGCTAGCTGACCGCTACAGTGCATTCCTTGGCTTCCCCGAAGGCGGGGAAGCTGTCACGCGCCGACAAAGGCCATGGCATACCTGTTACAAAGAATGCGCGTGACTGATGAGGTTTGAACCCAACCGCAGCCGAACTGTAACCCCTTTTGCATTGTTTCCACTCCGCGCCCAGTTGATCGACCCCTTCCGTCATCGTGTCTGCGACACGATGACACTTTCCCCGACGCACACTGCGTACACTGGGGACGGCTGCTTTGGTGCCTGCCTGCGGCAGCATTGTATTCGACACGACGGGCGCTGTGAAACCGAACCTTTTTATGCATCAGTCGCCCGAGGGGCGACCGCTACGGGAACTCATGCAAACGATTGTTGGCTCCTTTACGCAAACAAACAAAGACGACCTCTTTCGAGATCGTCTTCTTTTCTTGTATTCTTGCAATCTTGCCATCTTGCAATCTTGCTATCTTAGAACCCAAATCCACCGAAATACTGACGGAAGAAATCTTCAAAGCTGCTGGCGCCGCCGTAGTTGTAGCCGTCGATGGAGGTTGTGGTTTCCGGCTCGGTGGTGCCCTTGTCCTCCACCAGTGTGATCGTCACGTCAAATGTGGAGGTCTTGTAGGTGCGGCTTTCCACACGGCAAAGCGTGAGCGTCAGCGAATCGCCGACCGCGCCCTTGTCGATCAGATCGAGCAGCACGGAGGAGTCGTCCATCTTTTTGCCGTTGACCGCAATAATCAGATCGCCGACCTGCGCTTCGGTGTTGGCGAGCGAGCTGTCGTTGCTGATGCCGGCGATGACCAGCGATCCCGCGGGCAGACCCTTGATGGCAACGACCATCGAATACATCTGATAGGAGCTGACGGAGGCGTACTGGATGCCGAGCTTCGGACGGTTGGGCACGTAGTTATACTTGATGAGGTTTTCCACAATCGGCTTCACGGTGGACATCGGCACGGCAAAGCCCATGCCTTCGTAATCCGTCGCCGCAATTTTGGAGGAGTTGATGCCGATGACCTGTCCCTTGCTGTTGACCAGCGCACCGCCGGAGTTGCCCGGGTTGATCGCTGCGTTGTGCTGGATCGAGGTCAGCGTATAGGTGGAGGACACGGAGCGGTCGATGGCGGAAACGATGCCGTTGGTCATCGAGCCGAAATATTCGGAGCCGCCCGGGTTGCCGATGGCGTAGACGGTTTCGCCCACACGCAGCTTGGTCGAATCGCCGAACGTTGCGGCGGTCAGATCGTTCGCTTCCACCTTGAGCACGCCGATATCGGTGCGTTCGTCATAAGCCACAAGCGACGCTTCATAGCGCTTTTCGTCGAGCGTCAAAATCCCGTAGGTGAGGCCGCTGCCCTTGATGACGTGGGCGCAGGTGATGATATAGGTGTATTTGCCGCTGTTGTCGGTACCCATCACGACGCCGCTGCCTTCGCCGGACAGCTTGCCGTTTTGATAGGTCATGACGCCGACCACGGAGATACGGCATTTTTCGGCGATCTCAACAGCGGTGAGCGTGCCTTCTTCGGCGGATGCATAGTCGATCACATTGACGTCGTCGCTGCCGTCGCTGCCGGCTTTGTCGGTGGTGGAGTTGTTGCTGTCAATCAGTGTGCTGCCCTGTTCGTCAGTGACGGCGGGCTTGTCGCCGAGCGGTAAAAACTGCGAGCCGATGATAGCGGCAAGGCCGACGACCACGGCGATGACCAATACGATGATGGCGATCTTTTTGCCGTTGCCCTTCTTTTTGGGCGGCTGCGGGGCCTGGTTGTAGCCGTAGGGCCGGTAGGGCTGCTGCTGCGGCTGATGGGGCTGCTGCGGATTGCCGTTGTAATACGCCTGATTGTAGGTGCGGTTTTGCTGGTTGTAGCCGTTCTGGTAGCCGTTATACGGTCCCTGGCGGAAGGACTGCGGCGTCGGCGGTACGTCCGGTTTCGGCGGCTGCGGCGCTTCGGACGCCTTGGAAGCCGTTTCGTTCGGCGTTTGCTCCTGCGCCGGGAAGCTGAACGAGGGCGCCTGCGGTGCTTCCGGGGCCTGCTGCGGTTCGTTTGTTGCAGACTGCTGGTTGTTGTTCCGATCAAAGTTGTCATCCATGGTGGTTTACCTTGCCTTTCTATGCGCATTGGCGGCCGGTGCGTGATTGCGCCCGGCGCCGTTTGTTCATTTGTTGTTTATATATTTAGCATTTGCGGCTAAAAAAAAGCTTAAAAATTCGTTAAAATCTACTTTAATTTGGCAATTCAAATGAAAACTCCGTATATTCGCCCTCCTTGGACGACGCACGGATCGTACCGTTGTGCATGTTGATGATCGTTTTCACGATATACAGTCCCAGACCGACGCCCTTGACGTCGAAGGAGCGGGATTTGTCCACTTTGTAAAACCGCTCGAAAATCCGGGAGATCTCTTCGTTCGACACACCGGCGCCGGAATTGCGGATGGTGACGCGCACGCCGGTTTCGGTCGGCTTTGCGCCCACAAAGATTGTGCCGCCCTGCGGGGTAAACTTGACGGCGTTGTCGAGCAGGTTATAGATGACCTGCTGGATCAGATCGCGGTCGGCTGTGACGTTGACAACGCCCATATCTTCGAACCCTTCAATCTGAATCTGCTTGTCGTCGATTGTGCGTTCAAACGGCAGCAGCGTTTCAAAAAGCTGCGCGCCGATATCGTAGCGGACAGGGGAGAGGTCCACTTCACCCGCTTCGATTTTTGAAAGATTCAGCATCGACACGACGATACGCGACAGGCGGCGGATCTCTTTGGACACAATCCGCAGATACTGCGTTTCCTGTTCTTTGGGCACGGTGCCGTCCAAAATCCCGTCGATAAAGCCGCCGATCGAGGTCATCGGCGTTTTGAGCTCGTGCGACACGTTGGCAATAAAGCTGCGCTGCGCCTCCTCCTCAACGGCGAGCTCGTCCGCCATCTGGTTGAGCGCAACGGCAAATTCGCTCAGATAGCCGCGTTTGTAATTCTCGTTGGCACGGTGCTGGAATTCGCCTTTGGCAAAATGCTTGGTCACTTCCTCCATCTCATACAGCGGCCGGGTGATGCCGCGCGTAAAGAAATAGATCAGGATCGAACACAGCAGCAACGCGACGATCATGGAAAAGAAGAACGTTTTTAAAATACTCAGCGCATACGGCAGCAGTCCCGTGATCGCGTCTTCTACCCCGAACAGTGCGCCGATGGGCGTGTCGTGGATCATCACCGGCACGGCGATCACAAATTTGCCGGAGCCGAATACCTCGTCGTTGATATAATCGCGAAAGCCCGAACGGATGGCGCGCAGCATATAGTTTTCCGTGATCTGCAGCCCGGCGTGATAGACGCAGTCGTCCAGCTTGCGGAGCTGGCCGGCCTCCTTGCAGGCGATGACCCGGCCGTCGTTGTCGACCAAAAAGAAGTCCGACCCTGTGGCGCTGGACACAATCTTGAGGTTGTCGATAAAGTCGTCCATATCCGGCCCGCCGGCCAAAAAGACGTCCGGATCCTGCGAGCGGATAGCGGCAACGATCGAGCGTGCGTTCACCAGCAGCGCTTCGGTGCGCTCGGTCCACCACTGGCTGGCGGTAAACACGATCATAGCGCTGCCGAGAATCAGCAGCGCGACCACGACGATGGAGGCGGTGATGAAGAAATAGCGGCGAAACAGCGGTTGTTTTTTGCGCCGCCGTGCAGACTGTTCGCTGATCATAGCGTTTCGTCCTTCCTTTTCAAGATAGTAAAAAGGCTGCTGCATGGAGCATGCGCAGCCCTTTATGCGTTTCGATCAGTCCTTCGTTTCAAACCGATAGCCGACGCCCCAAACCGTACGCAGTTCCCATTTATCGGATACGCCGGCGAGCTTTTCTCTCAGACGCTTGATATGGACGTCCACGGTACGGGAGTCACCGTAATAATCAAAGCCCCACACCTCGTCAAGCAACTGGTCGCGGGTGAACACACGGTTCGGGTTTTTGGCAAGATGGAAGATCAGCTCCATCTCTTTCGGCGGGGTGTTGACATGCACGCCGTTGACCTTCAACTCGTAGTTGGTCAAATTGATCGAAAGCTTGTCGTAATGCACTTCCTTGATCTCCTCCGACTGTGCGGAGGCGGAGCGGCGCAAAACCGCTTTGATCCGGGCAATCACTTCTTTGGCGTCGAAGGGCTTGACAACATAGTCGTCCGCGCCGAGCTCGAGACCGAGCACACGGTCGAACACTTCGCCCTTCGCGGTCAGCATGATGATGCGCGCGTTGGAAAACTTGCGGATCTCGCGGCAAACCTGCCAGCCGTCCAGCTTCGGCAGCATGATGTCGAGCAGCACAAGCGCCGGGTTTTCTTCGCGGAAGGTTTTAATAGCGGCCTGGCCGTCGTTTGCGATTACAACGGAATAGCCTTCTTTTTCCAAATACAGTCTGAGCAGTTCGCAGATGTTGAGGTCGTCGTCGACAACAAGAATCTTTTCAGCAGCCATAATCATAACGCTCCTTTTTCGTTTTTCCGGTTTTATCTTATATTTGCAACCTTAATTCA
>CACWJV010000110.1 GCA_902761265.1 Oscillospiraceae bacterium
GCAACGTGGTCAACGGTTCCGGCATTTCGCCGGACCGCGCCGAGACCAACCTGTATAGCACGACGCACGAAAATAAAAAAGGACCCTATAATTCCGACTCTTATCATTTCTGGTATGACTGGCGCAAGGATCCATTGGAGACAGCGGACGAGTTGCACGACTATCTTGAAAAAGTGCGTGCCATGACCGGCAAACAGGAAGTCAGTTTGCTCGGCCGGTGTCTTGGGAACAACGTGATCGCGGCCTATATATACAAATACGGCCTTGACGGGATCGCCGGCGTCGGCATCGACGGCACGGTATCTTACGGCGCCGAGTTTATCAGCGAATCGATCAGCGGCAAATTCCATGTGGACGGCAAAGCGATCGAACGCCTGCTCAACGACAGCAACAGCCTGGGCCGGATGCATCTGGATCCGTTTATTCTGGCAACGCTGAATCTTGCCGAAGAATCCGGCCTGATCGACACCGTGGTCGGTGTGACAAAGGAAAAACTCTATAGTAAGGTTGTGGAGGGCGTAACCAGCGCGCTGTCTCTTGCCACGTTCTTTACCATGCCGTGCTACTGGGCATGTGTGAAGCCGGCCGATTTTGAAGACGCTAAAAACTATGTGTTCGGTCCGGAGGGCAGCGAAAAGCGCCAGCAGTACGCCGGTCTGATCGCGAAGATCGACAACTATCAATACAATGTCCGCGCCAACATGGACAGCATCCTCCGCTCGATTCCGGAAAACGGCAAAAAGATTGCCGTTATCTCCAAATACGGCTTCCAGATCGTGCCGATCTGCCAGTCGTCCGCCTGTGTCAGCGACCAGTACGCCTCGGTTGCAAGCTCGTCCTTCGGCGCAACAACCTCGGATATTTTCACCCGTCTGGACGAAGATTACATCAACACCCGGATTGCCGAGGGCAAAGGCAAGTACATCTCTCCCGACAAAATGATCGACGCGTCCACCTGCCTGTTTCCCGACAATACCTGGTTTACCAAGAACATCTCCCACTCCGTCTGGACCTGGACGGAAAACGCGCTGCTGTATACCGTGATTACCGCCGACCGGCAGTACACGGTGGACGATCTTGTGACCACGCAGTTTATGGTCATGGATAAAAACGGCAATGTGGTGCCGATGACCGTCGACAACTGCGACACCGAGCGCTGGGAGGTCCAGGAGGAAACCACGGGCGGCAACGCCCATGTGCATCGCACGTTCCGCTTCCTTGCGTCGTTCATCACCTGGATCAAATATCTGGCTGCCTTTGTTAAAGCGAAGCTCGCAAAATAACCCAACGGCATATCAAGCCGGCACACCTGTTCGGGCGTGCCGGTTTTTTGTTTTTATGGTTTTTTAAATTCATAATTTGTTTACAGCTTAATCATTGCACGGGCAAACGAAAAGGATAGAATAAGACATTAAAGGAGTGATAGGAAAATGAAAAAACGACTGGCATGGTTTTTACTGTTCGCTTTGCTGATCACGTCCCTGTGTCCGGCATTTGGCGCGGCGGCTGAAGCGAACACGGTTCCGATCAGCAACAGCGGCGACCGCGTGGTCGTCATGCTTTCCGGCGACGGCGAAGCGATCTATGACACGGACGGCAAGCGGATGTTCAAATTCTCCGACCTGCTCTCTCTGGTCAACGGCGGCGGTGACGGCGACAATCAGCAATTGCTGGATTCCGTTGCCAATGTGATGAAACCGTTTATGCTGCAGGGTCTGCTGCAAAACAACTGGGATCCGTTTTATGAAAACCTACAAGCGGAGGTTTCCGAGCTGACCGAAGGGCTGCGTCCGAACGAAAACGGCGATGTGGTCAACGGCACCGATATTGCGCGTTCGCGCCGGGAGGCCAACGACTATAACATGACCCACGACAACAAGATTCGCGACGGCAGCTATAACGCCGAAAGCTATCACTTTTGGTATGACTGGCGCAAAGATCCGTTGGAATCCGCCGAAGAGCTGCACGCCTATCTGGAAGCAGTGCGGAAAGCGACCGGCCAAGAGGAGATCAGTCTGCTCGGTCGGTGTCTCGGCAACAACGTGATTGTGGCCTATCTTTCCAAATACGGCACAAAGGGGATCTACGGACTCGGCATCGACGGCACGGTGTCCTACGGATCGGAATATATCACCGAAGCGCTCACCGGCCGGTTTCATCTTGACACCGAAGCGATCGAGCGGTTAATCCAGGACAGCAACCGCATCGGCCGCATGCATCTCGATCCGTTTTTGATGGCAACGATTGATGTGGTCAACGCATCCGGTGTGCCGGAAAAGATGATCGCCGCCACGGAGGCGATGCTGTATAAAAAGCTTGTGGAAGGTATGACGAGTGCACTGGCGCTGTCCACGTTCTTTACCATGCCGTGCTACTGGGCCGCCATCAAGCCGGAGGATTATGAGACCGCGAAAAACTATGTGTTCGGCCCCGAAGGCAGCGAAAAGCGCCAGCAGTACGCGGGTTTGATCAAAAAGATCGACAACTATCAGCACACCGTCCGCGACCACATGGACGAGATTCTGACGTCGATTCCGCAGGCCGGCAAAAAGATGGCTGTCATCTCGAAATACGGCTTCCAGATCATGCCGCTCGGCGACAAGATGGGCTATGTGGCCGACCAGTACGCGGCGGTATCAAGCTCCTCGTTCGGCGCCACAACGTCCACGATGTTCACGCGTCTGCCGGACGATTACATTGCGCAGCGCGAACAGGAGGGCAAGGGCAAGTATATTTCGCCCGACCGCATGATCGACGCATCCACCTGCCTGTTCCCGGACTATACCTGGTTTACCAAAAATATCCCGCACTCCGAATGGACGTGGACGGAAAACGCGCTGCTGTATACGGTGATTACCGCGGACACGCAGTACACGTCCGACGACCTTGTGACGACACGCTTTATGGTCAAAGACCCCCAGACCGGCGAAGTGGTGCCGATGACAGCGGAAAACTGCAACACCGAAAGCTGGAACGTGCAGGAAAACGCACCGGGAATCCAGGGCTTTGCACAGCGTCTGCAGCGCTATTTCAAAGCATTGATCACCTGGTTCAAATATCTGTTCCAGTTTTTGAAAGCCAAAATGGAAAAAGGTTAACAACGCAAAAAGACGGCCGCACGGCCGTCTTTTTTCATAGTACTTCTCCCCTTTACATCGTCTTTTCCAGCTCCTCCTTCAGCCGCGCGATGATCTTCTTTTCCAGCCTTGAAATATAGCTTTGCGAAATTCCGAGCCGGTCGGCCACCTGTTTTTGCGTGTATTCTTTGGAGCCAAACAGTCCGAAGCGCAGCGTCATGATCTCCTTTTCGCGCGCAGAGAGCGTTTCGAGCACCCGCAGAAGATGGAGCTTTTCATCCTCTTTTTCCATATCGCGGCTCACTTCGTCGGCATCGCTGCCCAACACATCCGACAACAACAGCTCGTTGCCGTCCCAGTCCACGTTCAGCGGTTCGTCGATCGACACTTCGTTGCGGCGGTTGGCGCTTTTGCGCAGATACATCAAAATCTCGTTTTCGATACAGCGCGACGCGTAGGTGGCGAGTTTGATCTTTTTTGACGGCACAAACGTGTGTACCGCCTTGATCAGCCCGACCGTCCCGATGGACACGAGATCCTCGATCCCGACGCCGGTGTTCTCAAACTTGCGCGCAATATAGACAACGAGCCGCAAATTGCGCACAATCAAGGTTTCGCGCGCCGTTGTGTCACCCTGTTCCATCCGATCAAAAACCGTTCGCTCCTCCTCTTTGCTCAACGGGGGCGGCAACGTTTGCGGCCCGTTGACGTAATCGAGACTGTCCCGATCGAGTCCGAGCAAATGCAGTACGCGGTATTTCAGCTTTCCGACGATTTCAAGAAATCGTTGTTTCATACGGTTCTCTCTCCTTTTGCTTTGTGCCCTGCGTTTGTTGCGACGCATCCTGTAGCAACGCCGGCGGCAGCAGCGCGCCGAACTCGCTGTTCTTGATCGGACGATCCGTGACCGCAATAAACACCCGGTTCGTTTCGATTGTACCGGCGACGCCGCGGATCGTTATTTTGTCCGGACGAAAACCGTACAACGCGCCTTCGCCCGTTGCCGTCCGGCAAGGGATCATCCGCCACCGGATGGCAGCGGCCTGAGCTGCGTCCGGTATTTGCGGCACGCCGAGCTGCGCAGCAAACGCACAAAACAACACCAGGACCGGGTCGCCTGAGAACGGTTCGCAAAGATCGTTGCCGGTATCAAGAAAGGCGCGGCAGCAGATCTGCCTTTCGCCGAGCACGACGGTCAAATCAAACAGCATGCCCTTGTCCCGACGGCGCTCCAACAGCTTTTCCGCGCCCCACAGCAGCGCATAACAGACCGCCGTAAGCACAACGAGCGCACGCGTGTCGATCGCGAAATAGACGATCGCACCGTAATACAGCATCCGCTTCGGGTGCAGCGTGTGCCACAACGCGCCCATCAGACCGGCGAAAACAAAGCTGACGAGGAAGAAGCCGCAAAACAGCCGCAAAAAACGTCCGCGTCCGACAAAGCCCCATGCCGCAAACACCAGCACCGCTGCCACCGGCAGTCGCGACAACACCAGCACGCTGCGCGGCAGACGCGGCACAAAGATCAAAAACGCCGCGCCGCCGCCGAGCAGCGACGAAAGCGTCCGCCGGCCGCGCGTACTCGGTTCCCGGCAAAGCCGGCCGCACAACAGCAGCAACAGATCTGTGATATAAGCGTTGAGAATAAACAATATATCGGCATATACCACCGTCGTCATGGCCATCACCACATCGATTATACCGCGCCGGCACCGGGATTCATGTCGCCTTTTGGCGCAAAAAAAGTTTTCGTTTTTCCTGCTTTGGTCTTGCAAGCATGTCAAAGACGATGTATAATAAAAGCAACCAAAGAAAGGATGATGCAGTATGATCAGCAATTTTGACCTTGACAAATTCTTTCAGTACCTGCATGAATTTCTGCAGGAGGTCGCCGACTGGATCCGCAGTCTGAAAAAATAAACGCGCAAAACGAAAGGAGCTTTTTCTATGAGTTGGCATGAGATCTATGATAAATGCATCGCCCCGATCCGCGACTTCCTCGGTTTGATGATCGAATGGATCGACCGCATTTTTTGGCCCTGGACCAAACTGCCGGAGGAAGAGATTCCCTGGGAAGAAAGATAACCCGACGCAAAAAGCAGCAGGCTGCACGGCCTGCTGCTTTTCGTATGAATGCATGTACTCTTTTGATTGATCTGAATCTTTTCAGTATCCGAAATACGTTTTACAATAGTCCAGCAGCGCGTTGAGCAGCTCTACCGTCTTGTGCGGATCTCTCAGGAAGATGATATGGTCCGCGTGCGGGAAGAGCTTGGCGCAAAGCAGCTTACGCTGGTTGCAACGGGCGGCCTCAGTGGCGGCATTGTGCCGTGCTGCCGCCAGGCGTTTCAACTGGACAAGCATTTGCTGCTGGACGGGCTGAAGGTTATTGTTGAAAGGGAAAAGAAAGCATAAACTTGAATATGGTATTAACCCACGGGCAGGATGTCTGTGGGTTTGTTTTTTTGGGAAAAAGAGAGAGAATGCTTGATAAATCTCAGATTCTGTGCTATGCTATGTATGCTACGTAAAAAATCTAAATGGAAAGGTATGGGAAAGCTATAATCAATTGATTTTTTCATTCCGTTACGGGGAATCACTTTATTAAAAAGTGCGTTCTCTTTCAATCCCTGTGGAATGAAAATACCATACGGTTTAGATTTTTTGCGTAGCAACAAAAAGCGGAGAACAGCATTTTTTAGCGTCTTCGTTTTTTGCGAGGACGCTTTTTTATTTTAAGGAGGATTAATATGAATGCAAGTGAATTCTACAATAAGCTTTTACTATCGATAAATGAGAATCGCATTTTTAACGGAAAACGGTTGATTGATATTTATAGATACGATGCAGAGTACACGCCGGTTATCATAAAGATAATAAACGAAATTATTGACTCGGCAGGATCAGAATACCATCATCAGAATGAATATTTCAGGATAGATGCTATCGGTTGGGTTAGTCATTATGAGGATATGGAGACTGATGCAAAAAAAGAAAACATTCGTTTAAATCCGCATTTATGGGATTTGAAAATTGCTGTTGAGCATGAAAACTCAAAATCCGACTGGACTGATGAAATTATAAAGCTTATTCATGTAAAGTGTCCTTTAAAAGTTGTTATCAGTTATAGTCATAGTGATGAAAGGGGTGATATTGAGCGAAAGAAGCTCGATTTTGTGGCGAAATGGATGCAGGAAATTAACGCTTTGCAAAAGGGAACAGACGAAGAATATCTTATCATTCTTGGAAATGGATACAATCACAAAACAGGAATATCGGACTATGAAACCTTTGATTACGTTGGGTATATTTATGACTGGGATAGGAAGAATTTTGTTAGAATATGAGGTAACTGGATAGAGTCATGATAATGGTTTTTGTCGTGAAATATCCTTGTGGCAAAAAAGCTGTGTGATTATCAGATTCTATGTTTTCTGGCAAGCTGGATAAATCACATGTTTTTCAAAATTGAAAAAGCATTTCATCTCAAAAACGAGTCAGTTAAAATAGGAGGAAAAAAATGGCAGATCAGATTTTAAGAGATAGAATGAATCGAAAGATTGGCGTAATCAAGACCGATTCAAGAGGTGTGCAAACAATATACGACAAACTGAATAGAAAGCTGGGTTCGTACGACCCAAAAACGGATGTTACAAAAGATAGGTTGAATCGAAAAATAGGAAAAGGAAACTTACTTGTAACACTATTAGAATTGTAATTCACAAGTTGTAATGTCGTTTTTTTGAATAAAGCAATAGTCTTTTTTGACATAAAGATTACTTCATAGGCAATTAAGAAATCAGTTATTAAAAATGAGATGAAATGAAACCGTACCGCTTCGATGTTTTTCAACAGGGAGCGGTACTTATTTGCTCACATACATGAACTTGAAATGCTTCTGCGATGACTAAAGGTGCTCAAGGCTGTAAATTGGTCAAACCTCGTCCCAGTTTAGACTATTAGTGTGATTGCTTCAGGCACCAATCAAAACCACCGGTGAAACCGGTGGTTTGCTCTGCCCCTAGAAGGGGCTAATACTGGCTTGGCCCCTGAAAGGGGCTTTGAAGGTTTAGCATCGCATTACATTCCCAGCAGCCGCTCACGAGCGGCTGTTATTTTTGCTTA
>CACWJV010000111.1 GCA_902761265.1 Oscillospiraceae bacterium
ATAGACGATCTCCCGGATCACCAGCTCTTCCGCGCAGTGGCGGTAGTTGTTCATCAGCCCGACCCAGCGCATGGGATCGCTAACTTTGAGTTCTTCCGTCAAGCCATCGATCTCCGCCATGCGGGCGATAATCGCGTTCACCGTGCTCTGCGCCTGTTCGTCAATTTCCCGCAGGTGCGGCCATAGCGAACCGTCCAGAAGCATCTGATTGTAGAGCACCTTGTGGTGCTCCTGTAAATAGGTTCTGCGCATCCTGCCGTACTTGCCGAGGGGTTTGCTGTTTTTTGTAATTGCCATAAGAATACCTCCTTTGTTTGATTTCGAGCAAAGTGTAGCACGAAACCGCAAAGGAGGCAAATGTGTAAAAATATTTAGCGGGCTTCCGACCAAACGAAACACTTATTTTTTGTTTGGGTTGTAAAAATTGAAGGCGAAAACTTATACCAAAACTTATACCAAAATCGTTTGTCAATTCGATTTAGGTGGTGTTATGCAGTCCGAGAGCGGTCAAGAAATGACATGTAAAGTACTAAATAACGGATTATATCACACTATAACACTACATGATTTTTCAAAAATGACCTTCAAGTCCTTCTGCCCCTGCCAAAGAAGCCTTGTTTTTTCAAGGCTTTTTCTTTTTGTCTTTTTTCGTCAACAAAAATAATATATCAAGATTGCAGAAAAAATATTGTGAAAGTTGCCGGGTTTGTTGGACATCTGTTGGACAGGCTATGTTAAATTGTATAAGAAGAATTGTTATTTAACAGGAGGAAGAAAATGTACGACGAAAACTTAAAAAACAGAATCTTTCAGCGATTGGATGCCGTACTTCGTATTTACGACCGTTTGATCTACCGCAAGGTTGCTTCTCTCGCTCATACACAGGTCTATTATACCAACGAGCACCTGCGTGCTGTGCCTGACAGCGGCTTTCAGCCGATTACAGATGGAACATCCTGGGGCGGCGAATGGAACAATGCCTGGATCAAAGGTGATTTCACAGTGCCGCAGGAACTTGACGGCAAAGCGCTCTATGCGCTTTCGCACTGCGGCGGCAACGAGCAATTGTTCTTTATTAACGGCAAGCCGAAGGGCATTTTTAACACCAAAAACCGCGAGTATATCGGCGGCAATCATGCCAGCCAGTTCATCGGCAGGGTCCATGCCGGAGAAACTGTCGAACTTGCATTTGAATGTTATGCCGGTCACTACGATCCTAACACTGATCCATATGATGATTATTTTTGTCCGGATCCGTCTCAGACGTTTCAGCATGTATTTGAAGGGGTTGAAATCTGCGAAAGGAATGAAGAGATCTTCACCATGATCTTCGACGTGCGTGAACTGCTGAACGCAGCAAGACATTTGCCGGATGGCAATTTCATTGGTGCACGTGCGAAGAAAGCGTTGTTAAAGATCAATGATGTATTAGTCTCGTTTCCGAAAGATACAACCGATGAAGCGGTTATGGACGGCGTGCGTAAAGCGCTCGCAATTTCCCGTCCGTTTTTCCGCGGCGGCAACAGCCGTGTGTTCGGCCGAGTCGGCGTGCTCGGTCATTCTCACATGGACACAGCCTGGCTTTGGCCTGTTTCGGAAACCATCCGCAAATGTGCGCGTACTTATGCGAATGCATTGCATCTGATGGAGCAGTATCCTGATTACAAGTTTATTCAGTCCTCAGCGCTGCACAGCGAATGGATGAAAGACTATTATCCCGATATTTTCAAAGATATGCAAAAACGTGTTGCCGAGGGACGTTATGAGCCCAACGGCGGCGTATATGTGGAGTGCGACTGCAATATCACCTCCGGCGAATTGATGGTGCGGCAGTTTCTTAAAGGACAGCAGTTTACCCGGGAAAACTTCGGATACACGGCCGACAGCTTCTGGTTGCCCGATACATTTGGCTATAACGCAAACATTCCACAAATCATGCGCGGCAGCGAGGTCAAGTATTTTTACACCACAAAGATCTTCTGGAATGAGCTGAACCGTTTCCCGTTTGAATCGTTCGTTTGGAAGGGCATCGACGGCAGTGAAGTGCTGACCCATTTCAACCGCACGCACTGCTGGCCGGATGTCAGTGAATGCTCCCGTTGTGTGCGTGAACTGCCGCTGAAGGAGACGACGGATCTTCGGTTGGTTGCCTATGGTTTCGGCGACGGCGGCGGCGGCCCGACGCCGGGTATGATTGAAACATCGCTGCGTGCGTCAAACATGGAAGGCATGCCGGAAGTCGCTTCGATGACGATCAGCGATTTTATGCACGAGCTCGAGGATCAAAAAGAGGATCTTCCTGTCTATAACGATGAGCTTTATCTCGAACTGCACCGCGGCACTTTGACCCAGATGCATGAAATTAAACGCAAGAACCGCAAGGCGGAGTATGCACTGCACAACATGGAATATTTCAATGTGCTGTCCGGCAAACAGAGACATGCAGACAGCGACAAGTGGCTGAAAACGCTGCTGAAAAACCAGTTCCATGATATCCTGCCCGGCACATGTATCAAACCCGTCTACGATGTATTCCACAAGGAAATGGACGCGCTGCTTGATAACTATAAGAAAGCAACAGACGACTATGCAGCTTCGCTGACGGACGACAGCGATAAAGTGACGCTGTTTAATACGCTTTCTTTCCCACGTAAAGACGCTGCTGTGCTGCAGGCGGACGGCTATGCCAAAGACTATCCGTCGCAACGATATACTGACGTTTGCGGCCGGGACTGCCTGGCAGTTGGCGGCGTGCAGCTGCCGGGTTTCGGCGCTGCTGTGCTGGAACTGGCCGATACACCGGTCAAGGTTGATTCCCCGTTCTCCTATGACGGCACGACGTTGAAAACCCCGTTTTATACCCTGCGGTTCGATGCAAACGGCTATATCGATTCCTTGGTCGATCTTGCATCGGGCAGAGAATTGCGCAAATCAGGCGGAGCGCCGCTCGGCGTTCTATTGTTCGGCGAGGACGTGCCGCTCAGCTATGACAACTGGGATATTGAGCGGGATGTGATTTGTAATTTGCAGCCGGTGTACGGGTTCAAAGGCAGAGAGCTGATCACCGATGGCGGCGTAGAGATTCGTTTGCGCAGCACATTTACAGTCGATCAGACAACCATCATACAGGATATGATCTGCTATGCCGATTCGCCGCGCATCGATTTCCATGCGCTTGTGGACTGGAACAGCCCGCACCGTTTGTTGAAAGTCGGATTCGATCTGGATATTACCGCAGCGAAAGCAAGAAGCGAGATTCAGTTTGGTTCCATCGAGCGCCCGACAACCGCCAACAACAGTTTGGAAGCTGCGAAGTTTGAAGTGTGCAACCGTAACTATACCGACGTCAGTGAACCGCGGTTCGGCGCCGCAGTGCTGAATGATTGCAAATACGGTATCGCTGTGGGTGACTGCAATCTTCGCCTGTCACTTCATCGCGGCGGCACGCATCCCGATTATACAGGCGACTGCGGCAAGCATGAAATGACCTATGCGCTGCTCGTGCATAACGGCGGTTTCAATGCAGAACGGGTCGTCTGTCCGGCGTATGAATTGAATGTGCCGGTTGTCGCTGTTCAGGGCGCGGCTGACTTCACGCCGTTTGCCTGTATCAGTGCGCCGAACGTCATTGCCGAAGCTGTTAAACCTGCGGAAAACGGCTCCGATGCGTTTATACTGCGCCTTTATGAATGCGAAGGCAGCAAGACGGGGGCAACCGTTCATCTTTCCGCGCCGGTTCGTAAAGCTGTTTTGACGAACCTGCTGGAAGATGAACAAGAGACACTCGATGTTGTTGACAATACAATCAATCTGCAATTCAAACCGTTTGAAATCAAGACAGTAAAATGCAACAAAAACTGAAATTGAAGGGAGAATATGAAAATGAGTTTTAACGAAATCAAGCAATGGATTATCGGCGCCGTATTCGGCGTGTTTGCAGTCCTGCTCGTGATCCTTCCGCTGGAAGGACCGATGCATCTTGCCGGCCGTGTGACCAAGGATCTGCCGACTGTGCCGGACGATTTTGTGCCGACCGTACGACTGGTACTGTTTACCGATACGCATAATCAGAACGACCATGTCGCTGATGCGATCGACACGTCTTACGAACTGTTCGACAATGCCGAACCTTATGCCGGTGTGGACGGCTTCTTCTGCCTCGGTGATTTCTCGAGCGTCGGTATGGAGGGTGACTATGTCAGATATGCAGATACACTCAAGGCTCACGTTCGTCCCGAAACCAAGATGATCACGATCCACGGTAACCATGAGCTTAAAGATGACAATTACAAAGAATACTTTGTGCGCAATTTTGGCTATGATCCTGATACTGTGACCGATATCAACGGCTTTTCCTGTATCGCATTTTCCGGAGAACGCAGCACAACCGAATGGACCTTTACGCCGAAGAGTCTGAAGTGGCTGTCCGATTCCATTAAGACCGCCGAAAAGAAAGATGACGGCAAAGCGATCTTTGTTTTCCAGCATCCGCATCCGTGGGGCACCGTTTACGGCAGTTCCGTCTGGGGCGATCCGCAGCTCAATCCCATACTGAACGGTCACAACCGTGTGGTTGATTTCTCCGGCCATTCCCATTTCCCGATGAACGATCCGCGCTCCATTTTGCAAACGACTTATACGGCAGTGGGCTGCGGCGCTATGGAGGCGTTTGAGCTCGACAACAACTTTATCCCCGGACAGCATCCAGACGGCTATTCGCCGGCCGCTCAGATGTGTATTGTGGAAGCGGACGATGACGGCAGCGTACGTTTGCGTGAATATGACCTGCTCTCCGACACATACTTTAATGATTACTATATCGACAACGTCAACAAGCCGTCAACCTACGCCTACACTTATGTCAATATGTTTGCGCACGACACGAAACCGGTCTTTCCGGAAGATACAACTGCGACCGCGTACCGTAACGACGGCGGTGAATGGGTGATCTCTTTCACGGAAGCCGAGACTTATTTCATCGTCCATGAATACCAGGTTACAATTACCGATCAGAAGGGCAAGATCATCCACAGCAAAAACTATGTGGACGATTACTTTGTAATCGATGACGACAACACCGCTGATTTCCGTATCGGCACCGATACGCTGGAATCCGGTAAAACCTATAACCTTTGTGTTGTTGCGGAAAGTGCTTATCATAAACACTCCGCGCCGCTGAACCTTTCATTTACAGCACAGTAAGGCTTGCAAAAAAGGAAGGAGCTCTTTTATGGTATCTCGCAAAGAATTAAAATCCCGTGCGAAAGCACAGCTTGGCGGCGGTATTTTCACATCACGCTGGCTGACGGCGCTGCTCGTATGTCTGGTGTATTCCGCTATTTTCGGCATTTGTTCTCTGCCTGGCTCGATCTCGGGTGTTATGCAGAACATCCAGTCCATCAGCAGCGGCGATATTGCAAACCTCAATATCCGCATCTCTTTCGGTTCCGGTATCGGTACGTTTCTTGTGCTTCTCTTATCCGGACCGCTCACATACGGCAAAGACCGTATGTTTCTTAAACAGGCACGTGACAATGAAAATTTGGTATTTGCCGATCTGTTTAAGGGCTTTACCGAAGATCTCGGCGGTAATATTCTGATAGGCCTTTTAACATCATTGTTTGCGTTCCTGTGGAGTTTGTTGTTCATCATTCCCGGTATTGTCAAAGCGTATGCGTATTCGATGGTCTTTTATATCAAAGCAGACCACCCAGATTACTTCTGGAAGATGTGCATCAATGAAAGCAAACGGCTGACAATGGGTCACAAGGGTGAATTGTTTATCCTTGATCTCAGCTTTTTCGGCTGGTATTTTGTCGGTGCGTTGTGCTTTGGTATCGGCATCTTCTGGGTCACGCCGTATATGGAAGCGACAAAGGCGCATTTTTATCAAAATTTATTGATTGCCGACGTGCAGACCGGAACGATGCAGTAATCGATTACCGGTGCAAATTAAAAGGAGTTTCATCATGGCAAAAAGAGTACTCACTGTAATCCTTTCGCTTGTGCTGCTGCTTGGCTGCCTGCCGCTGGCGTTTGCCGCCGAGCAGCAAACCGGGTTTGGCGCCTATGAGCATGTTTTCATCATCGGTATCGACGGCGCCGGCAGTTTTATACAGGACGGTACGACGCCCAACTTCAATCGCATTTTTGCAGATGGTGCGGTCAATTTCCGCAGCCGTACGGAAATGATCACGGTCAGCGCTCAAAACTGGGGTTCCATCCTTTCGGGTGTTTCGTATCTGAAGCATGGTCTGACCAATAATAAAGCAAAGAAAACCGAGCGTTCGCATGATACTGCTTATCCGACCGTGTTTACGTTGGCACGCCAGGCGTTTCCGGATGCAGAACTCGCTTCGTATGTCAACTGGGATCCGATCAATCACGGCATCATTGAAAATGATATCGACGTGACTAAACATCAAAACAGTGACGACGAAAAGCTGACCGAGGATATCTGCGCATATTTCAATGCCGGCAACGCACCGAAACTGTTTTTTGTGCAGTACGACAGTGTGGATCACGTCGGTCATGACGAAGGCAGCCGTTCGGCAAACTATTTTAAACAGATCAAGACCGTTGACGGTTATCTCGGAAAAGTCTATGATTGCATCGAATCGAACGGTCTGATGGAAAACGGTCTGTTTATCGTCGTGTCCGATCACGGCCACATGATTTCCGGCGGCCACTTTGGACTGACAATGCGCGAAACGATGACAACACTTGCTGTGAAAGGCAAGCATATCGTTAGCGGCAGCAGCATGGAAAAAGACACGCGTAACCGTGATGTTGCTGCGATTACGCTGTATGCACTCGGTCTTGCGCGCCCGTCCTATCTGACGGCAAAGATACCCGACCATCTTTTTTCTGACGTTTCGGGTGAAACGCGCAATTGGAAAAATGACGTGCTTGATACGATTCTCTCATCAATGGCGTGGGTAATCACGCTGAGCACAGCGTTTCTGCGCTGACAGCGGGGTGCTTGTATGAACATTTTTGTTGGATTTATCCTTTTATTTCTGCTCGCTGAAGCGATTTTGACAGGTATTCAGATTCTTCTCCGCAAGAAAAAGTTGAAGCCCTGGATCCATTTTCTGTTTGCCGTGCTCAAAGCGCTGATCGCTGTTGCGTTTGCCGCGTGTGTGATGGCCGG
>CACWJV010000112.1 GCA_902761265.1 Oscillospiraceae bacterium
TATAATATCACCGGCGAAAGTCATCGCAAGATGATGGAAGAAATTAAGCTGCGCCGTGAATCATTGCAGCAGGAACTGAAAACGGAGGCGGAATAACATGAAAGAAACCAAGTTGGCGTTTATCGCCGATACGCATTATTTTTCCAAAACGCTTGCCGACAACGGCCGGCAGTATCATCTGCGCAGCGGTTCCGACCAGAAGTGTCTGAAGGAGAGCGGAGATCTGATTGACGCAGGGTTTGCCAAGCTTGCACAAAGTGACTGCGATGCAGTGCTGATTGCCGGAGACGTGACCAATGACGGCGAAACCGTTTGCCATGAGGAGTTCCGTGAAAAACTGAAAGTGCTGCAAAAGAGTAAGCCGGTCTATCTGATTACAGCGACCCATGACTGGTGCTCTGACGACAATCCGCGTCGCTTTGCCGGCGATCTGATTTTGCACGATGTGCCGACGATGCACCACACGGCGCTGCGCGATTTCTATGCCGATTTCGGCCCAAACCAGGCGGACAGTGAGTTTCGCACGCATCTCGGCGTCTGTTCATTTACAGTCGATGTGGGCGAAAACGTGCGCATTTTGGCGCTCAACGACGACCAAAACGGCCGCGGCGGCGCAGGCTTTTCCGAAGAGCATTTCCAATGGATCGAAGCGCAGATGGCAAAGGCAAAACGGGACGGCAAGCTTGTTATCGGCATGGAGCACCATCTTTTGATCGCGCATGTGCATCCGCTGGTTTTCGGCGGCGGTACTTGTGTAGCCGAACGTGAAATGGTCGCGTCGCGGCTTGCGGACGCCGGGTTGCGCTATATGTTTGTCGGTCATTCCCACGTCAGCGCGATCGATTCGTTTACGTCGAAAAACGGCAACACCATCACAGAGGTCAACATCGGCTCGCTGGTCGGTTACCCGGCACCGATTTTGTTTGTGACTGTCTGCGACGACGGACTGCACGTGCGGATGGATCGTATCGAGCGTTTTACCTACGAGGGCAAAGAATACGATGCACAAGCCTATCTTGCACGACATGCAACCGATTTGTTTGACCGCGCAATGGAAGGTGCGCTGATTTCCAAACAGGAATTTGCTGACCGGCTGACGGCATTGCAGCTTAAGGGCAATGATTTGAAAAACCTGTATTATATTTTGCATCCCGTTGCAAAGCTGTATTTCGGTGCAACTGTCAACACACTCGCAAAGTGCATGCGTTTGGTTGGTCTCGGACGGTTTCTCGATCCGGCTGCCGTGCGGCAATACCGCGACAAACCGTTTCGCGACTTTGTCCATGAAACCTGGCTGTCGATTCTCGACGGACACGGCTTGGGCAATGAGGACGAAAACTATAAAAAGCTCGTGCTCGGTGTGGCCGATGCGCTGGTGCAGGTGCGCGCGTGCAAGCTGACGCTCGAGATCCGTCAGATGCTGCGCACCGTTGTGACGTCGGATTATTTTAAGGACGCTGTTATCTGATTTCCTTAGCCACTGCTTTTTGCGGTGGCTTTTTTGTTTTTTTTCGGCAGATTTTGCTTTCTGTGAACGAATAAAATAGTGAAATGCATTTCAAGGAGCTCTCTTATGACAGAACTGGAACTTTGCCATTTGCTTCAGACGAAGCCGGAAAACGGTTTGCCTGTGCTGATCGACCGCTACAGCGGTTTGGTCGTGTCTGTGCTTCGGGCAAAAGGCTGCGGGCTTTTGCAAAAGGAAGATCTCGAAGAACTCGCGAGCGACTGCTTTTTGTGTTTATATGAACAGCGCGAACGGATTGATCTTTCCAAAGGCAGTATAGCGTCGTTGCTTTGTGTGATCGCACAGCGGAAAGCCGTGGATTGTTTGCGAAAGCAAAACCGTCAACCGCACAGTCTGCCGCTCGGCGATGACGATATTTTCGCGTCAGCAATGCAGCCCGATCAGACGCAGGCGTTGACAGACCGACAAGCGCTTTTACAAGCTGTGCGCGATCTCGGACACCCGGACGCAGAAATCATCTTTCGCAAATACTATCTCGGGTTGTCTCACAAACAGATCGGCAATGCGCTTGGCCTTTCTGAAAACGCGGTGACAAAGCGACTGCGGCGCAGTCTTAAAAAGCTCAAAAGCAAAGTGGAAGGAGAGACATTCAATGGATAAACGATTATACGATGCGTTCGCGTCCTTGTCGCAGACAGAGCTGGACTCTTTTCTGCCGGCAGATTTTGAGCCGGATATCGATATTGTCAACACGGAACAGATCAGACGCAGAACGCTGCAAAAGGCAGGCTTAATGCCGGCCGGAAAGGAAGCTTATATGAAGAAACTGCACACGAAAAAACACCTGAAAACCTGGCTTGTTGCCGCCGCTCTTGTCGTGTTGATCGCGTTTTCTGCTGTGGCCGCCGTCAAGCTTTTGCCGCCGAAACAAATGATTGACGACCTGTCGCTCAATCCGAGTGTTTTGGCTGCAAATGAAGGGAGTAACCTTGAACAGCATTCCAACGGACTGATCTTTACGCTTGAAGGCGTCACGCAGGGCAAGCTGCCGGAGGGGTACACCTTCAATGGCGAACGTCCGACTGATGATGATTGCACCTACGCAATCGTCAGCATTCGCAGTGAAGACGGCAAGCCATTCTGGTATACGGATGATGAAAGCGGGTATCATGCAAATAACTTCGGCTTTACAATCCTTGTTAACGGTTTTGCGCCGAACCCCTCCATGCTGATGGATTTGCAGCATGATGGACGTTATTGTTATGAGGACAAAGAAAACAACGTGCTTTATTGGGCTTACGATATCACAAACGCACTTTGCTTTGCCGACCGCGGCGTTATGCTGAATGTCTGCGACGGCATGTGCAGTGACGTTTCAATTCTGCGTATCGACAAAGATGGTGACTTCTATTTTGAAGATAGCTATCCGGGCATTCGCGTTCTGTTTGACTTGCCGCTCAATCCGTCGCTTGCCGACAGCAAAAAGGCAGCCGAATGGGTGCTGACCGGCTGTTTCAACACATACGATAAGATCGTCTCGTTGTTTGCCGATCAGGGGATCGACTACGATACGATTCCCTATACGGCGCCGGAAAGTAATCCTTGATTTCAATCGGCTGTTTTCCAACCCTCTTTCCCCATATCGACCTCGTCGCCATTGCGCGGCGGGGTCACTTTTTTCTTTCTAAAGACTTGCCGTTTGGCATATCTTGTGTTATAATAACATGATTATTAAAATGAGGTAGTTTAGGTATGTTGATCTTGGGGATCGATCCCGGTTATGCCATTGTCGGCTACGGGGTGCTCGATTACAAAAACAACCACTTTGATGTGGTGGATTACGGCGCGATCACAACCGACGCCGGTGTACCTTTTAACCGCCGACTGGAGATCATCTACGACGAGCTGACGGTGCTGATTGAAAAACACCGCCCTGAAGCCATGAGCGTGGAAAAAGTGTTCTATAACAACAACGCAAAAACCGTGATCGACGTCTCTCAGGCGCGTGGCGTGATTATGCTCGCGGCGCAAAAGTGCCGGGTTCCGGTGTTTGAATATACGCCCTTGCAGGTCAAGCAGAGCGTCGTTGGCTACGGACGCGCCGAAAAAAAGCAGATTCAGGATATGACGAAGCGCATTTTGAATCTTGAAAAAGTGCCGAAACCGGACGATACCGCCGACGCGCTTGCAATGGCGATTTGCCACGGTCACGCCAGCGGTTCGCTGATGGCTGCCGGCACGCCGGGTATGCGCACGCTGAAAATCAGAAAGGGAATTTGATTATGTTTTACAGTTTAACCGGTACCGTAATTATGCAGGATCTGTCCAGTGTGGCGATCTCCTGCGGCGGCGTAGGTTTTTTGTGTCAAACCACAGCCAACACATTGCGTGACGTGCAGCAGGGCAAGGAACTCACGGTCTATACCCATCTCAACGTCCGTGAGGACGCGCTCGATTTGTTTGGGTTTTCCACCCAGTATGAGCTTGAATGGTTCCGTCATCTGATCGGCGTTACCGGCGTCGGTCCGAAAGCGGCGCTGGCAATCCTGTCGCAGCTCACACCGGACAAACTGGCGCTTTGCATCTCTTCCGGCGACGTCAAGGCGATCACACGCGCGAACGGCGTCGGCCCAAAGATTGCGCAGCGCGTGATCCTCGAACTCAAAGACAAGGCGAAATCCGCGCTCTCCGGCGCGCAGAGCGATACCAATTACGATTCCGTTGCGGCAGTGCAGGATCTGCCGAATACCGGCGAGGCGATTGCGGCGCTGACGATGCTCGGCTACAGCCAGAGCGATGCGAGCGTGGCTGTCAGCAAGCTGGATCCGTCGCTGTCGGTGCAGGATCTGATCCGCGGCGCGCTGAAAGTCCTTTCCAAAGGGGTGTAACGCATGGCAAACGAATTCGAAGAACGCTATATCACCGCCGGTTATACGCCGGAGGATAACGATATTGAAACCTCACTGCGCCCGCGTGTCATGAGCGATTATATCGGGCAGGAGAAGGTAAAGGAAAACCTTGAAATTTACATTCAGGCTGCCCTCAAACGCGGTGAGAGTCTTGACCACGTGCTTCTCTACGGCCCGCCGGGACTCGGTAAAACGACGCTTGCCGGTATCATTGCCAACGAGATGAACGTCAACCTGCGTGTGACGAGCGGTCCCGCAATTGAAAAACAGGGGGATCTGGCGGCGCTTTTGACCAATCTGAACGAGGGCGACGTGCTGTTTATTGATGAGATTCATCGCCTGAACCGCAGCGTTGAGGAAGTGCTTTATCCGGCTATGGAGGATAACGCGCTGGATATCATCATCGGCAAAGGGCCGTCTGCGCGTTCCATCCGGCTGGATCTGCCGAAATTCACACTCGTTGGCGCCACAACACGTGCCGGCCAGCTTTCCGCGCCGCTCAGAGACCGCTTTGGCGTTGTGCTGCGGCTGGAACTGTATACACCGGAGGAGCTCGCACAGATTGTGACGCGTTCTGCCCATATCCTCGGCATTGAAATCGACCGTGACGGTGCGCTGGAGCTCGCCTCTCGCTCGCGCGGCACGCCGCGTATTGCCAACCGCATGCTCAAGCGTGCACGGGATTTTGCTGAAGTGATGGGCGACGGCATCATCACGGAGGAGACGGCGCAGTTGGCGCTGTCCCGGATGGAGATCGATCACCTCGGTCTAGATGCCACCGACCGGCGACTGCTGACGACAATGATCCGCTCCTATAATGGCGGTCCTGTCGGACTTGAAACGATTGCCGCCGCCATCGGTGAAGAGAGCGTGACGATCGAAGATGTGTATGAACCGTATCTGATGCAGATCGGCTTCCTCGGCAGAACGCCGCGCGGCCGTGTGGCAACGCCTGCGGCGTATGAGCATCTTGGCCTTCCGCTGCCTGGCGGAAATGTCGGCAACGAACAGCAGACGCTGTTTTAAATGATTATTTGCTAAAGGAGACTTCTATCTTGGGTAGACTTTTCGGAACCGACGGCGCGCGCGGCGTCGCCAACACAGATATTTCCCCCGAACTTGCCATGAGCATCGGCAAAGCGGTTGCTATGGTGCTGACGGACATGGATCATCACCGTCCGCGTGTGCTGATCGGGATGGATACACGTATTTCCGGCGATATGCTGGAGTCCGCGATTGCCGCGGGTCTTTGCTCTGTCGGCGCAGACGTGATGACGCTCGGCGTTGTGCCGACGCCGGCTGTGGCGTATCTTGTACGCCGCTATGGTTATGATGCGGCTGTAATGATCTCTGCATCGCACAATCCATGTGAATACAACGGTATCAAAATTTTTAAAGGCGACGGCTACAAACTGCCGGATGCGATCGAGAATAAAATTGAAGCAATCATTCTTGATGAAGTCGATGCGCCGCCGACACCGATCGGCAAAGGTGTTGGCACGATTCGCGTGTGTGAAAATACCGTGCATGATTATATTGAATATCTTCGTTCCACAGTGGACTGCGATTTTTCCGGTATGGAGATCGCACTGGATTGCGCCAACGGCAGCGCGAGCGTGTCCGCCGAAAAACTGTTTACGTCGCTCGGCGCAAAAGTGCATATCCTTTCCGCCGATCCGGACGGTCTCAATATCAATGACAATTGCGGCTCCACACATCTCGGCCCGCTGCAGCAGTATGTGAAGGCGCATCATCTGCAGGCCGGTTTCGCGTTTGACGGCGATGCTGACCGCATGCTTGCCGTGGACGAAAACGGCGAGATTGTGGACGGCGACAAGATCATTGCCATTTGTGCGGCACAGATGAAAAAAGAAGGCAGACTGCGCGGTAATACGGCTGTTGTGACCGTGATGACGAACATGGGCTTTTATAAGTTTTGTAAAGAAGCGGATATCCAGTTTACTGCAACAAAGGTCGGCGACCGTTATGTGCTTGAGGAAATGCTCAAGGACGGCTACGCCATCGGCGGCGAACAGTCCGGCCATGTCATCTTCCTCGATCATGCCACGACCGGCGACGGCCAGCTAACGGCGCTGCAGGTGCTGTCTGTGATGAAAAAGAGCGGAAAAGCGCTGTCGGAACTCGCTTCCTGCATGACCGTCTATCCGCAGACCATGATCAATGTGCGCGTGTCCAAAATGGGCAAGGCACGCTTCCATGATGATGCCGATATCAAAGATGCGATCCGCCAGGCAGAATCGCAGCTCGGCGACACCGGCCGCGTATTGGTGCGCGTGTCCGGCACAGAACCGCTCGTGCGTGTGATGCTGGAAGGGGAAAGCCAGCAGCAGATTGAAACGCTGGCAAATGAGATTGCCGAAGTTGTAAGAGAAAAACTGATTTAAGAGGATACTATGAGAAAAACTGACGACTGGAAAGATTTTGAACTGCTCGACTGCAGTTGCGGTGAACGGCTTGAACGGTGGGGCGACGTGATCCTGATCCGTCCGGATCCGCAGGTGATCTGGCAAACGGAAAAGCGCCACCCGCTTTGGAAAAAGGCGAACGCCCGTTATCACCGTTCCAAAACCGGCGGTGGAAGCTGGGAGGTCTATTCCTCGTTGCCGCCAGATTGGGCGATCCGTTATAAAGATCTGTCCTTCCGTGTAAAGACGATGGGTTTCAAGCACACCGGTCTGTTCCCCGAACAGGCAGTCAACTGGGATTGCGTGATGGAGCTGATC